>JAYZAR010000269.1:0-8451 GCA_036339635.1 Planctomycetota bacterium
ATCCGACGAACCCTGTTGGACTCAGCCAACTCGGTCGCGGCAACGCCGGTGACCGGCTAACAATCGATTGATAAGCTAGGTTCCGTGCGATCCAAAGAAACCTGACATCCAAAACGGCATCCGTTCCCAAAAACTTCCGGAAACCGCGTCCCCTTCCTTTACGCATTCTTGCATGACTCCCCGAAAACATGCACTTCTGCAGACGCCTGGGTACTACCCCAGGTCTCCGCATCAACGCAATCCTCACCAAGGAATCGAATGTTAAACCGCAATCTCCGCCGCATCGCAATGCTGATCCTTTTTTTCAGTCCCGGAATTTTGTTCGCTCAGCCACCCAGATCGGGCGATAATGGGCCTGCCGCAGGTGGCCGTGATTTGGGATTCGGTGGCAGAGGCCAGGGATTCGGTGGCAGAGGCCAGGGATTCGGTGGCGGAGGTCAGGGACTCGGTAGCAGAGGCAGAGGTGGACCGCCCATGCGCTCACACCGAGTGACCGAAAAGGGCGTGCTGAACCCAATTTCGGCAACTGACTCACCCCCGACCGAAAGCGAAGTGACCATCAGTATCGAGGGGGAAGACCGAGTCATCGTTTCCAACGGGATTCCTAATCACAATACAGGGCGGTTTCCTAATCGGGGAAACCCGAATCGAATCACAGTCCAGCAACACCGCTATCGCGTTCCGGCGAATCCTCGGGTCGCCGATCAAACGACCCCGATCCGAGGTGAGTTCGGTGTGGCGGTCAATGGAGTTCCGTTTGATCCGGGTGCCGCCGAGTTTTATGACGGCGAACCCGGGTGGCAATATGAGCCACTTTCCGGCGCCATCAACCTCGGTATCGACATGTCCCACGCCCATGTTCAGCCGACGGGAAAATATCACTATCACGGTTTACCAACCGGTTTGATCGATTCAGTCAAAGTCGAAGCGGGATCCCATTCTCCGCTGATCGGATGGGCTGCCGATGGCTTTCCGATCTATGCTGTCTTCGGGTACAGCGACCCAAAGAATGCCGCATCGCCGGTCCAAAAACTGAAATCTAGCTATCAGCTAAAGAAGGGCGATCGCCCCGGCGGAGACGCTCCTGGCGGAACGTATGACGGCACATTTCTCCGCGACTACGAATACGTTCTAGGCGCCGGTGACTTGGATGAGTGTAACGGTCGCTTCACAGTCACACCCGAATTTCCAGATGGCACCTACGCCTACTTCATGACCGAGCAATGGCCGGTTGTGCCCCGAAAATATCGCGGCACACCATCCGCTGATTTTCGTCACGGTCCTGGTGGAGGAGGTGGCCCTGGGGGAGGAAGAGGACCTAGCAGAGGAAGAGGACCGACATCACGAATGCTTGATGGCCGCGAACAGGGCCCTCGTGAAATGCGCCGTCCGCTTGGCGAGCGTCCTCAGGAGTTAGAAGGATCTTCCAATCGTGATGCAATTCCGGCTCCGCAAATTATCCCAGCCCCCCTGGCCCAAGCATTGAACCTTACCCCGGAGCAGCAAACCCAGCTCCGTGTATTGCAGAGAACCGTCGATCAGGAGCTCAGCACAATCTTGACCCGAGAGCAACGCAGGTTGTTGCGAACCTCATTCTCCCAAGCGTTTCCTCCAGACAGGAGCAATGATCAAACAACCGGCGGCCGTCCAAGCACCGTTCGCCGTCGCGATCGCCCGCTGTCAACCGAGTGATTCGCGACTGGGAATGAATTCACCATGGATGAGTCTACCTTGAATGGTATTTCTTACATGATCAATCAAAAATGATCGCAACGCACAAAACCCAGAATCCAAAGGGACAGGCCTAATCAGGGCTTTGCCAAGTCCGATGCCTCGTGTTCCTAAACCGGCGTCCACCACCTTGCAAAACGCCCAACTCGCGGTGGCACACTGGCGTAATCCACCACGCCCACTGGTCAACCGCGAAGCGCAACTCCGACAGACTCGCGATCGGAGATCCACGGAAAGCAGTTACACTAGACCGATCGAAGCAGACTGCTAACTTAAAACGACAAAGTTGTTATTGACTTATTCCGCAACCGCGAGAACCCACGAAATAACCTTTTACCGGCCCACCTTCTCAAAACCGCCTCTGGGCTCGGCAAACTTACTTTCACTCGAAATGTCCATCTGGCAAGATACTTGGTCGGCCTAGCGAGGCAAGGTTTACACAGCTCGTTCCCCGCTGCGTTGATTGAACCTCAGGCGAGAGCGAAGTCAATTCCGAGCGACAAAAACTAGTTGAAGATCGCAAGCCCCGAAGATCCTAGGGAAGCTGGGCGGGTTATTTTGTCACGTTAACCCAGATTTTTGCTCCGTGAACGTGGCACACCCCATCCCAAGGGTCTCCTAACGCCGTAAACTAGCCCGTCTACAGTCACCGGCTTTCTCACAAAACCTGAATGAATCGTGGTTGCTTATCTGTCGGTTCGGAGCGGTCCTGAAAAAGGCAAGCAGTTCATCTTGGATTCATCCCGTCCCATGCACATCGGACGGGGATCAAGTTGCGAAATCATGCTTACGGACCCCGTCAGTTCTCGCTTTCATGCCGTCGTCTATTTTGAAGATGGTAATTGGCACCTCCGGGACACAAGCAGTCGAAACGGGACGCTGGTCAATGGACAGAAGACGGACCACGCTCGACTGCTGGACAAAACGCTGATCTCAGTGGGCAGTACCGACATCCAACTGGTTGAAACACCGATGGATGGCTTTGATGATTCCCCGGCAACACAAACAATTGTCCAAGATTTCGCGACGGAGAAATCGCTTCGGATTGAAAACGAGGACCCGATGGCCAGCGTTGCGAATGCTGGTTACCTGCTTGACCTCTATTCACTCAGCTTACATTTGTTGAAATCCGACAACCCTGACGAAGTCATCGACACTGTGATCGATTTACTGCGTGACCGGACAGGGGCAGACGTCGTCGGTTTATCGTTCGATTCTGGCGACGGCCGCCTGAAACCTCAGCGGGTTACACCGGCGGATAAGAGTGATACGGTCACTCTTGGAAAGGGGCTCATCCGACGCGTTGTTCGTGAAGGCGAAGCGATTTGGATTAATGATGCTTCGCAGCCGGCAGATTTGATCCGCGACGAACGATGGTCCGACACGATTTACGTTCCGCTAGACAGCGGCAAAAACAACCTGGGAGTCCTCCACCTTTATCGCCAGCTAACCGGATTCGACGATACGAATTTTGAACTGGCGGTTGCAGCTGGAAGGCTTCTCGCGGTCGGCCTGACTCGAGCTTTTGAGAATGACAATCTCCGCAGCGAAAAACGGCGGATTGCAGACCGCAATGCGGAAACGGATGAACTGATTGGCACCAGTAAAACCATGCTCAAACTCAAAGCGAAGATCGAACGCGTTGGCCGTGCCAGCGGAAGCGTCTTGATTCGTGGCGAAAGCGGAACTGGAAAAGAACTGGTCGCTCGAGCTGTTCATCGCGCAAGCCCGCGAGCCCGTCGTCCCATGCTGACCGTCAACTGCGCGGCGATTCCCCGCGATTTGATGGAAAGCCAGTTATTTGGTCATAAAAAGGGGTCGTTTACCGGAGCCGACAGCGATCACATTGGATGGTTCCAGCAATCGCATACCGGCACACTGTTCCTTGACGAGATCGGAGAATTAACGCTCGAAGGCCAAGCTAAGCTCCTGCGAATTTTAGAAGGGCATCCTTTTTTACCCGTTGGTGCTACAGAGGAGGTACTGGTTGATGTGCGTGTGATCGCGGCAACCAATCGCGACTTGGCTGAAGTCGTTCGTGAGAAAAACTTTCGCGAGGACCTATTTTATCGACTAAGCGTTTTCGAACTTTATGTCCCGCCATTACGTGAACGGGGCGAGGACATTGAACTCCTAACGCAGCACTTCCTCGAGCATTTTCGCATCCAACATGGGCGGAGCGATCTTGCAATTCATGAGCGTGCAATGAATCACTTGCTCGACTACCCCTGGCCGGGTAACGTCCGTCAACTCCGCAACGTGATCGATAGCGCTGTCGTGATGGCAGATGATCCACAAATTGAGGTCGAAGATCTTGGCCTACGGGATACCGGACTTAGCAGGATGGAAACCTTGCGAATCGATGAGTGGGAAAAGCGGTTGATTCGAAAGGCATTGCAACGAACCGGTGGCAATGTCCCCGAAGCTGCACAATTGCTTGGTATCAGCCGAGCAACGGCATACCGAAAACTTAGCGAATATAACATCGAGCGCTAGGCCGAAGATGCGTGCAATCCTCTCTGCTCCTGGCTCACGCGGCGATGTCAATCCAATGGTCGCAATTGGGAAACGCCTTCGTGACCAAGGTCACGAAGTGATCATTTCTTTAGCCGAGCCATATGCGGAAATCGCTGCCGCCGAAGGTCTGCAGATTGAACCTGTCATCAGCAAACAAAAATTCGATGAAGCGATAGGCACGGCGAGTGTCTGGAAGCCCATCCGGGGGCCCATCGCCATCTTTCGGCTGATCATTGCCAGCTATTTGCCGCTGCACCAACAGGTGATCCACCGCCATCACAAACCAGGGGAAACCGTTCTGGTAGCCCATCCGCTTGATCTGGCATCCAGGATTTTCCGCGATGCCTACCCCGATACACCGCTGGCCACCGTCTTACCGCAACCAGTCACTCTGAGGACTCACGACAATCCACCCCGCTTATCGCCGTGGTGGTTCGAATTGTCGAAACCAAAATCGGCATTACGAATGACCTACTGGTTTGCCGACCACATGGTTCTGGACCCGATCATTCGTGGAAAAGTCAATCGACAACGGAGTGAATATCATTTGCCAAAAGTGCGACGCATTATGAATCGATGGTGGCTATCGCCGGATAAAATTCTAGGAATGTTTCCTGATTGGTACGCGCCCGCCACTAAGTCATTGTTTCCCCAATTGCTCCACTGTGGTTTTCCACTTGATGATGTAAACGGGAATTCATTTACTCCGCCAGTAGATGACCCGATCGTATTTACCGCTGGCACCGCACATCAGCATTGCCGTACGTTTTTTGAACAAGCAGCCGCGGCTTGTCAAAAATTGCAGCGGGGTGGCTTACTGCTCTCCGGTCACCCAGAAACCTTTCCAGCGAACCTTCCCGAAACCGTTCGCCCGCTGCCATACGTCTCGCTTGGCCAATTACTCCCCCACTGCAGCGCTATCGTGCACCACGGTGGAATCGGGACCACATCGCAAGCGTTGGCCGCTGGCATCCCGCAAATCATTCGACCTTTCGCGTTTGATCAGTTCGATAATGCAAGCCGAGTCGAAAAGCTTGGCGTTGGTCGCTGGCTTAAGAAGGAAAGTCAGCTAGCCGACACTCTGGCAAGCGTACTCGCGGATGATTCATCAAAAACGTTGCTCGACATCCAACGCTGTCTCCAAATGAGCGATGCACCCGGCTTGGCGGCTGCCGAAATTGAAAAACTGGGAGCTTTAGCGTCCGCAAATGAGTGAGCTGAAATCAACGAAAGTCAGTTCACGACTGCAAGATCCGTTATGCGTTGCAATCCCCACCTTCGCCCTTGTTGAGATACAATTGGGCAACCTCTGACTTTTCATCGCCCAGGGTTCACCATGCGTTTTCTGATTGCCCTTTGCTTCATCTGCCCGACCTACACACTCGCTTCTGCCAAACAACCAAATGTTGTGCTGATCCTTGTTGACGACATGGGTTTACACGACCTGTCGATTGTAGGCAGCACATTTTACCGCAGCCCAAATATTGACAAGTTAGCAAGGACCGGAATGCGTTTCACTCAGGGCTATGCCAACTGTCGTGTTTGCAGTCCATCGCGCGCGAGCATACAACTTGGAAAGTTCACCGCGCGGCATGGCATCACCCAGTGGATCGGTGCTCGTTCAGGAATGGAATGGAATCGCGACGATCCCTTACTACCGGCCGAGTACGTTCGCGAACTCCCTCACGAGGACATTTCCTTAGCCGAAACGTTTCATCAAGCTGGATACACGACTTTCTTTGCTGGGAAATGGCATTTAGGCGGAGAAGGTTCGCTCCCCACTGATCATGGATTTGATTTCAATGTGGGTGGCCATCATCGTGGCAGCCCTCCCGGTGGCTTTTTCTCTCCCTACAAAAACCCGCAGATGGAAAATGGTTCACCCGGTGAATCTTTGACTTTACGTCTTGCTGATGAGACGGCCGGATTTATCAAGCAGCATCAAAACGAACCTTTCTTTGCGATGCTGTCTTTCTACAGCGTGCATGCTCCCGTCCAAACCACGAAGGAATTGTGGATCAAGTATCAGCAAGCCGCACCAGAACTCCCCGACGGAATGTCACGTTTCAAAATTGACCGCACCTTGCCTGTTCGGCAGGTGCAAGACCACCCCGTTTACGCTGGGATGGTCGAAACCACCGACACCGCCGTTGGCAAGGTCTTGAATACCCTCGATGAATGTGGACTGACCCAATCGACGATCGTTCTTTTCACGAGCGATAATGGCGGAGTTTCTTCGGGTGATGCCTACGCAACCAGCAATTTGCCCCTGCGAGGCGGGAAAGGACGACAGTGGGAAGGTGGAATTCGAGAGCCGTACTACATTCGCTATCCCGTCAAAACCAAACCGGGATCAACCTGCGACACGCCCGTCACGGGCGCTGACTTCTATCCAACTCTACTAGAGCTGTGTGGTTTACCGTTGAATCCAGCTCAACACATTGATGGCGTTTCGCTGGTTCCACTGCTAACCGGTGACGAGATTGATCCGCGGCCGCTATATTGGCACTACCCGCATTACGACAACCAAGGCGGCGAGCCAAGCTCCTTACTACGTGAAGGTGATTGGAAACTCATCCATTACTACGAAGACGGCCGTAACGAACTATATCAATTAGATCAGGATCCAACCGAACAAAGTGATCTCTCGCGAACCCATCCCGCGCGGACAAAACGAATGGCGGCCCAGTTGGACAAATGGTTGCATTCAGTAGGGGCCAAATTCCCAAAACCCGACCCCCGATATGATCCTGAACGGACCGAAGCCCGATTCAGTCGTATCCAGACCGAACTCAAGCAGCGGTTAGAGAAGTCACACGCGGCGATGCTCGATCCGAACTGGCAGCCCAATAAGGACTGGTGGGGCAGTCTGCAGACCAAAGACTAGCCCAAACCAATCAGACGGCGTTAACTCTGCTTTCCCGCTGCCCCTTCCGATAGCCTCGCGAGGGACCCGTAACACGCTTCGTGAGTTGTTCGAAAAAGCAAACAGCCGCTTCAATCGTCACAATAGACTCACATGTAGCGACACTCCGCCACAACCAACCTAAAAGCGCAACCTTCCCTGCCAGTCGTATCCCATCTTTGGAGGTGAATCTACCACTTCCCGAGAATAGATATGACGATCGACAATAGCTGTGCCACCGACGACCTCTTCGCTGCTGAAGCAAAGCCCCATGAATGGTTTCCCGTTGAGTTTCGGGTCATGGACCAGATCGATCAAACACTCGACCTGCTCGCACAAGCAAATTCGCTTACCTTCGGCGATCATGAAATTGACCAAATCGATGTCACTGTGATCGTCCCGGTATTTAACGAAATCGACACGTTGCCGAGCGTTTTGGAGCGATTGGATGAGGTCATGCCTCCCGCGACGGAAGTCATTGTGGTGGATGATGGTAGCACGGATGGAACCTCAGAATGGCTGGCCAACCTGCCCGCACGAGCGAACCGCCAAATCATTCAACGCCGTTGTAACCATGGCAAAGGCTCTGCCGTTCGGCTTGGCGTGCGACACTCGCAAGGGAAAGTCGTCGCAATTCAAGATGCTGACCTAGAGTACGATCCCGCTGATCTGTTACGCGTGATTTGGCCAGTGCTTGAGGGCACCGCTGACGCCGTTTATGGCTCGCGATATCTTCACGGGAACCAAGATCCATCTTGGCTGCATCGAATGGGCAACCGGTTGTTGACCTTCGGTAGCAATACCGTGACAGGCCTGCGTCTGACCGATATGGAAACCTGTCACAAGGCGTTCGATGGTGACATGCTGCGAAGCATTCCACTTGAGCAACGCAGGTTCGGATTTGAGCCAGAAATCACAGCTAAGATCGCTGCTCGTCGAGCAAGAATCATGGAAGTCCCAACGCAATACCAGGGCCGCGGATTTGCCGAAGGAAAAAAAATCGGCTGGCGAGATGGTTTCGCAGCGCTGGCATGTATCTGGAAATACCGTCGTTAAACGCCCTGCTGACCACCGTGCACGTGGTCTGATTCAACCTGCGTAGACGGCAGGACTTAGTTTTCCTGTTCAGAACCGCTTAAGGTGTTCACAGGCCGAGCGTTACTCAATAATGCAACGCTGAATCTAACAACCAGCTGGTTCAGTGAATCGTTTCCACCTAAATGGAACGCTCCCCATTCGCGAATGCGATTCGATCAATTCCCCGGCAGCTGCCGTTTGTACCTTGGCGTTTCGCTTGG
>JAYZAR010000270.1:0-4792 GCA_036339635.1 Planctomycetota bacterium
CCAGCCAATATGCCGTTTCGTCAACAATTTTAAGTGCCAATTCGTCTCCCGTCAGTGCTGCTTCGTACACTCTCTTTGCCGTCAGTTCGGTGTTTTCGCTTCCTAATAACCCACTCAGTGAGCTGTTGGCTCCCTCGGTCAGATGCTGGCGTGTTCGCTGTACGACACCGCTTGCCGATGCATAGGCCTCCAACTGTCCTCGACCGCCACCCCAAACGCAGAGCTGTGCGGTGGGTGAAGGATCGACCACGATGTGCCCGCATTCACTGCCGAAACTATTGACTCCGTTAATTAATTCGCCATCGACGATGATGCCGCCACCAACGCCGGTTCCCAACGTCAGTAGTACCATCGAGCTATCATCCCGGCCGCTGCCAAGCCAGAATTCGCCATAAGCAGCGGCGTTCGCGTCGTTCAGAAAAGAAACCGGCAATTGCAGTCGCTCGGCAACGCGATCCCGAATTGGATAATTCCACCACGAGGGCAATTGCGGAGGTGCTACCAAGTAACCAGCTGGCAAATCCATTGGACCAGGCGCTCCGAGTCCGGCTGCAGTGATTTGCTCGGCCGCTGCTATCTGGCCATTTGATCCCAGTCTCGCCTTGATGGCGTCGACCACATCTCCAATTCGCTCCACTGCCGAATCGGCACCCTCGCTTTCTCGGGTGGGGATCTTTTCAAAGGCGATCGTTTGGCCGACCTGGTCGACCAGCCCAATCTTGATACCGGTTCCACCAACATCGAGACCCCAATAAAAAGGAGGCTCTGCTTGATTGAATTCAACAATCTCAAGGGAAAATGCCATGGGCAGAGTTAAGATGGGAGGTAGCGGAATGCCTGTGGGTTTCGAGCTGCTCCTGCGGAGTATAGGAGCGTGCTAGTTTTGCCACAACGAGCGTTTTTGCGATCGGTTGAGCCGTTTGTGATCGCTCAACCCGAGTCCCCCGAAACGAGAGACATTCGAGGATGGATTTTGTCAATCTGGAGTCTTGCCGGAGACCGTGGTCGCGTTGGATGTTGCTTATTTGTCAGATCATCAGATCAACGCAAGCCTCGACACTAGAACGGAACGAACACGGGTGCCCAAAACACGCCGGGCGGATTTAGCTCACCGAAAATGCGAACCCGCTCCCCGTTGAGTGGCTGATTAGGAATTCGAATTCATGTCACAGCGAGCTCTCTTCCTGACTGCCGGCGCTGCAGGAATGTATTGCGGTAGCTGCATGCATGACAACGCGCTTGCCAAAGCCCTGCGAGAAAAGGGTATCGACTGTTTGTTGCAGCCGATCTATACACCGATTCGGACCGACGGGAAAAGCGTTGCAACCGGGAAACTGTTTTTTGGGGGCATCCACATTTATTTGCTGCAACAGTTGCCTTGGACACGAATGATGCCGGCACCAATACGCCGCGCACTTGATTGGCCTCCGCTGATTCGTTTCGCAACTCGCCGCACGCACACTGCGAGCGCCAAAAAGATGGGCGAACTGACTCTGTCGATGTTGCGGGGTACCGCCGGTCATCAAGCAGATGAGGTTAAGAGGCTGGTCGATTGGATGGTTGACGAAATTCGTCCGGACGCAGTGATTCTAAGTAACCTGTTGATTGGTGGTGCGTTGCCGGAATTACGAACGCGACTTCCCGACACGCGGCTTGTTGTCTTACTGCAAGGGGATGACATTTTTCTCGACTTCTTGGAGCCGCAAGATCGAGCCGAAGCGATTGCATTGTGCGAGCGTTTGGTGCCATGCGTGGATCGTTTCGTCACTTACAGTGACTTCTACGCCGAGAAGATGGGTCGCATTCTCGGGATTAGCCAAGGACGAATGGTAGTCACACCGCTATCGATCGACCTGACCCCGTTTGCTGAGTCAGGTGAGGCAAACACAGAAACCGACGACGGCGGATCTCAACAAGCAACATCGTCGGATGCTGCCAGCAAGGATGATCATCAACCACAGGGTTCTCCTTTTCGCCTTGGCTATTTCGCTCGCATCGCGCCCGAAAAAGGACTTCACGATTTGGTGGATGCGTTCATTCAGCTGAGGAAAAATCACAACGATATTGAGCTCCATGTAGCGGGATGGTTAGGTGAAGCAAATCAATCTTATCTCGATCAGCAATTGAAGAAGATCAGCGATGCGGGATTGAAGGATCAATTTGAGTATCACGGCAGTCCGTCGTTAGAAGGCAAGGTGCAGTTTCTGCGATCAATCGATTTGTTCAGTGTGCCAACGACGTATCAGGAGCCGAAAGGGTTGTTTGTGTTGGAAGCATTGGCCGCCGGCGTTCCGGTGATCCAGCCTGATCATGGTGAGTTTGGCGAGTTGATCGCCTCGACCGGAGGTGGGTTGGTTTATCCGGCAGGTGACTTGAATGCCCTTTGCGCTTCGATCGAACGCTTAAAGCAAAACGATGCCTTGCGGCATCAGTTGGCGACAACTGGTCGCAAAAACGTCGCCCGAAAGCACTCCATCGAGTCGGCCGCAGACACCATGCAAGGAATATTGTTTGCGGATGAAATGAAGTAACCGGCTTGCGCTAGTGCGCTCGATATTCGCGGAGAAGATCGCGTGCTGGGGCAAGATATCGGTGGGCCTGACACGAATTGGCCCTGCATTGATTGACCCGAATGGGTGAAGGTCTTGGTTGAGATTTGGCGATGTGAGTTTTGAATCTCGCATCAATCGTCGCCACGATTTTTTGTGTCTGATCGTTGACATCTAAAACTCATCTCACGCTGCTCTTACAGATGATCTATAATCGCGGGCCGGAAAGATCGAAGATGACGAGATCAGAGGTGCCAATCTATGCTACGGATCAACACGGGGCGTTCGTTTGCGAATTGCACCGGGATGTCACGGCGAAGTTTTTTGGCCGCCGGTACGTTAGGCATTCCGGGATTCAGTCTTCCCGAACTGATGGCTGCCGAGTCGGCTGCCGGGATTCATCGCTCACGTAAGTCAGTCATTGTAATTCACCTCGATGGCGGACCGCCGCAGATGGATTTGATCGACCCCAAGCCGCACGCGATCCCCGATCTGCGAAGTCCGTTTCGGCCAATTTCCACCGCGGTTCCCGGTCTGCAACTAACCGAGTTAATGCCTCGGTCGGCGGAGATTGCCGACCAACTGGTGTTTCTGCGGTCGTTGGTGGGATCCGATGGCAAGCACCATGCTTTTCAATGTCAGTCGGGATACAAAGAAAATGTGTTGCAGACGATCGGTGGCCGGCCTGCACTGGGGTGCGTGATCAACCATTTACTCGGGTCGGCGGAGGACGAAGTTCCATGTTTTGTTGATTTGATGCAGGGCCGACCCTTGGTGCGCAATAGTGCTCGCCCAGGGTTTTTGGGACCCAGTGTCAAGGCGTTTCGTCCAGATATCTCCCATCGGTGGAAACGGGAGCTCGAAACCGGCATGAAGGGTGAGTTGTCGCGACTGGGTGACAATCACAAAATCGAGCTGGAATTGATAGACGAATTACCGGTATCGCGGCTGGACGATCGGTTGACCTTGTTGCGTCGTCTCGATCAGTTCAACCGCTCGCTCGATTCGTCCGGCTCAATGAATGCAATGGATCACTTCACCCGCCAAGCGTATCGTGTTTTGACATCCGGCGCATTTGCTGGTGCGATGGATATCGATCGTGAACCGCCCGAAATGATCGCCCACTACACACCGACCTCGGATTGGGGTGGGACTCAGTCCTACACGAGCGAAGGTGCTGATTCAGTTTTGAAGTTCATGTTGGCGAGGCGTTTGGTCGAGGCCGGTGTGCGAGTAGTCAGTTTGTCATTAAGTGACTTCGATACGCATTCGGATAACAACAACCGAATGCAGCATCTCGGGCCACTATTCGATTTTGCTTTTCACGCCTTGGTGACCGATCTAAAAAACCGCGGTATGCTCGATGACGTAACGGTGCTGGCTTGGGGTGAATTCGGTCGGACTCCCAAAATCAATAGCAATGGCGGACGAGACCACTGGCCTCGTTTATCGATGGGCATGATGGCGGGTGGCGGTTTAACGGGCGGTGCTGTGATCGGTGCGAGTGACCGAAACGGTGGGGAGGTTACCGATCGCGCGACGACTTTTGCTGATGTGGTCGCCACGCTCTATCACCAACTTGGGATCAACCCGCAATCGATGATTCATGACGCCACCGGACGTCCTCATATGATTGCTGACGAAGGCAGTGTGATTCGGGATATCGTCTGACATCGACGATTCGTCCGTGAGCGTGTCACTTCCGTCGGGCAATACGCTCACTTCCGTTCAATGATCCGAACGTGGTTATTGTAGTGTTCATGGAACCAACGTATTGCCTCGCCCCAACGTGGTTTTTCCATTTTGGCTTTAAATTCAAACATGCTTTGATTCATCTAATCGACTCGCTGCGGGTTTTGCTCTGCCAAGTTGGTCGTTTCGTTTGGGTCCGCAGACAGGTCATAAAGTGCATAGCCGTAATCCTTGACATAGATCAGCTTCCAAAAACCATCCCGCATGGCGGAGAACCAAAGCTTGTGCCAATAGAGCGTTTGGTGGGGAACGTCCTGTTGGGTACCGGTCAAATATGGACTCAAATCAACGCCATCGAGCTTTGCCATACGAACATCACCACCGGCCGCGGCAAGGGAGGTTGCAAAGATATCCATCGATGAAACCATCTGGTCATAAGTTCGACCGCCTTTGATCTTGTTCGGCCAACGCATCAGAAATGGCACGCAGATTCCCCCTTCGAATTTAATGCCCTTGTGACCTGCTAGCGGCAGGTTGCTTGATCCGTTGCC
>JAYZAR010000271.1:0-10824 GCA_036339635.1 Planctomycetota bacterium
ATCACGACTTGAAATTACCCGTTATGAAAGATTGCGATTTGCTGCTGTCCGTTTCTATTCAATTCGCAAGTTGATTCGCGGTAACGATCGGCTGATCCTTTGGAGAGTTGTTTAGCGGAACCTGGTGATCGTCCTGAATGTTAGGGCACTTGTTTTTCATCCTAGAGAGTTCTCCCGGCCATGCTCTACATACTATCGGGAGTCGTGAATGGAGATGGATCCGAAAAGGCGTTGAGGGTTTCCTACAAGTGCATATACCTGCCCTGGTCGATTATACCTTGCCCATAAGCTACCGGCGCAAACGACTTGTGGTCTCAGTTTCCAATTGGTTCGGAGGTTTAAGAACGAACCGATTTCGCTAATCTGGGCCACGAGTTGGTTCAACCTGATGTTTTGGTTGCGAACGAGTTCCGGTAGCCGGTACTGCTATTTGATCAAAGCATGAAGTTGTTGGACTGCGTTTCGGTCAGCTCAGTCCAGTCGGGGCGTGGCCTGGCGAGGTGATTGCAAAGTAATCGGCATTGGCATCGGCGAGAATTACTTTGGCTGCTTCAGTTTGAGAGTCCAGGCGGGCGGCACCGCGATCGGAAGGTTTTTCGCGATCGGAAGCTTCACCGCCAAGTTACCGGCTCCGAGATTGATCTGCGACCTCTGACGCAGGCGACTCGTTTGCGTTCAATGTAGGTGCGTCTAGATCTGGCGGTGGCACCGGAAGCGAAGCGCGACCTAGATTGAATCGCATCGAAGCCTCGGCACTCCGCACAGCGTTGTCATCGATAATACGCAGCCTCGCAAGTGCTGCGGTTGCGTCGGGCAGCGGGCACGTCTTCAGGTAGCGCACGGCGGCTGGTTTGAGAAGTGGCGTTTCTTCCGTTGACATCTGAAAAAGCTCCACCATGCGGTCGATCGCAGACCAGTCTCCCCACCGTGATAAGTCAGGGATGATCGAGTCGGCTAACTCCGGCCTCGCCAAAAGATGACGTAGCGCTGTTGCCAAGCGTTCCCGCGGGATGACGTTCAGCTCCGTACCATGGACCCGAATCGCGCTGACCGCCGAAAAACATTCGGATTCTTTGGCGGCGGGGTTGGCAAGGAAATCTTGCTCGATGCGGGCTAGCGCCTGTTCGCCTCCGAGCGAAATGAAGCAGGATATCGCAGCATCCATGCCTGGATTGAACGTGGGGTCGGATCGATGCTTGCGGAGCGCATCATCAAAGAGGCTGGTGTCTTTCGCCGTCCCGCATTGACTGAGAAATGTCCAGCACAGACGGCGGCGATGCAGTGGCACTGCCGTGTCACGGAGTTGAGCGATCACCCAATCCCGTGACAATTTGTCCCCCAAGCCTTTGATATCCTTCAATGAGGCTTCAGCGAACTCGTTGTAGGCATCGGCGGCGATGAAGTCCTCGGTGTGTTGTAGGAACCCCAGGAAATACTCCAATCGCTGTGGCCCAGACTCCGGGAGGCCACTTAGGCCGCGAAGATATGAAATGCCCTCGCTCGTGATGGCGGTTGGTGGAAACCACTGAAGTTGGTCGTCACCGTAGCTTGCAAGCCAAAAATTTTCAGCCGAGGAAAGCTCCCGCGCGGATGTCACGTCGACAACCGAATTTTTTAAGGCGGGTTGTCCTTTGAGTACGTCGGTGATCCGCATTCGGTAGACGCGAATGCCATCCGCTTCAGAAGACACGGCTTCGGGATGCGCGATCACCGCCGCCGATGATTCTCCCAGGTCATCGCTCAGGGTATGCGGGAGTGAATCACAAAAGGGGCAAGCTGTGGCAATTGTTGCCCAACAAGCAACGATTGTTGCGAGTAGCGAACAAAGTACTCGGTGAACTGTCACGGGCTTGCGCGAGTGCGGCACCGTCGGTCGAATTGACTCGCACGGAGCAAAACCAGTAGTGGAAGCATTTTGTGGCAACAAACCGAAGCCTCCTAATCAAGTCACGGGGATCACCCAGTTTCAATGCCCGTTTTAACGATCACATTACTTGCTCATCAATAAGCCTCGGATTGGCAAACTAGCCGATTTCCGTTGTATCGGACAACAGTAATGCGTTGATCAAATGTCGCCGGACTAAAAACAGCCTGATGTAACCCGCCTAGGAGCGTCGATCGCGATGTTGCTAAGCCCGACGGTCCACCATGTCCGGCAATTTCTTGTGGTCTTGACGAACCTCACCAAGCGTGTCAGCGTATAAATGTCTTGGTCGGACTGCATAAGTTACCTGTAACTGTTTTTGCAATGTTTTTTGAAGTCCGCCATCTTTTCGTCGCACTTCTTTGCAGCGTTGCATCCTTCGGGCAAACGCCAGCTTGGGTGCATGTCGCGAGTTGCGAAGATTGCGTATCCGCGCAGGATGATGAGCGTGTGCAACAACCTGCGGCTTGCTGTGCGCACGGTTGCGATCATCACCACGGTGATCCATCCGCGCAATCGAGCAAGGAGGGTGGTGAGCAGAGTGATTTTCCTCACGATCCGGATACATGTGCTACCTGTCACTCGCTGGTAGGTCCTGTTGGCTTTGGTTGGACACCCGTTTCACTCTCTTTTTCTGGAGATTTGAGTGACCGCGGCGCGGTTTTCTCTGCCTTCATTGCCCATCAAATCTTGGTCGTCGCGGCCCAGCCGCGTGGCCCGCCCCAGTTGGTGTAATCAAAACGGAAGCAGATGCATGCCCTGCTGCGGTTCATCGCCCGGATGCGATTGGACTTTTGGCTGCTGCGCGCAACTGCGGTTTCGTTAATAGGTAACTCCTGAACCCAATCTCACCGAATGCGGTCGGGGTCGTTCTCCGGGTCTTTTGACTGCGGTCGGTCGGTTGCGTGTGGAGGAAGGTGCGCTATTCAGTCGACCGCAAGCGACAGAAACACAGATCGCCTGCGTTCACGGCGTATACCGCTACCGGTACGCGATGACGAAATCCGGATACTAACCGACTGACGGCTCGTTGAATCTGACCGATTGGATACCCAACTACCCACGAAACGCTGTGGAATGCCCAGGGCTACAACGCGGTCATTGGACGCTAGCCGATAGGGGAATCGGTATACGCCCGTTTTTCCAAACAGAGAGTGTTCTTCCAGGCATAGTCGTATTGTTCCCAAATTGATTGCCTAGGAAACCGACTAACGCATCGAACGACCGCATATCGAGTTTTGGCCGATCGTGCAGTTCTAGGCGTTTGACACTCACTCCAATTCGATTTGACCACTCAACATACATCAATATTTTTGTTATCGGAAACAGCCCATGTTTGACTCAGGTTTTAGAAAAACAAATCTTTACTTCATCATTGGTTTGGTGGTCTGCTGGCTCGCCTCTCCAAGAATCTCAGCCGCCGAACCTGAACCTGACCCTCAGGCCCCTCGTGTGCTGGTTGTTGTTACCGACCCCCTCGACAAGGAATGTGTAAGAAGGATCGGACGGGAATGCGTGCAGGTTGAATCATTGTTTGCATTCGATTCCGAAGGTCACCGGGGTAACTACCAAGTGTGTAACAAGCGGGCTCTTGGTCTGCTTTCGTTCCGTCTGTTCGTTTTGCGTGGTGAATGCTCCAGTGCTGCATTTTGGTGTGAGCGATTGGCCCAAGCGAATCCGAAAGGTAAGGTTCATCGCATGTCCAGCCCACGCTGTGATGATGCAAGTGAGTGTGATGGAAGAAGGCGGCAAGCTGCCGATATTCACGCCGCGCTTGTATTGATCTTGCCGGAGCACAGAGAGCGATTGAATGCGAATCTCAAAGCTGAGTTGCAATTACTGCGTGTGCGTCAATTTGGTCCTCGGCAGATCGTCATTACCGATCGCGTGAAATCGCGTTCGATGGCCATGGTCGAATAAGATTGACGCGTGAGGAGTTTTGGGAGAGTTCGGGCGTCGTGTGTCCGCGGTATGACCTTCCATGGTTCGTAGCGACAACAATTGGTCCGCAGCAACAACACAACCTGAACAAGGTTCCCGCTGTTTGTTCCCCGTCGGGCTTACGGATTTTGGGGCGGTGCAAACCGCATTCATTCGGGTGTTGAGAACGCAGGCAGGTGGTCCACCATCCCGGCGTCGGTTCGCCGTAATTCAGTTAAGGTTGCGGCTCGCATGGATCTGAGTTTTTCGCGGTGTGCTGGATCGAGTGCCAGGTTGTGGAGTTCTTCTGGATCGGTTTCCAGGTTGTAAAGTTCCTCCACCTCCCCCTCCACGAGGGTTCGAATGTACTTGTGACGGCCATCGAGCAACGAAATCCACCATGGGACCTTGGCTGTCTTGTAGAGCACCGCGGGGTCGGTCGGTATTCGGTCTGTATCACTTCCGTATTTCTCACCCGTCAGTGCAGTCAGGACGGGATGCGGCCATTCAGCGATTGGGTTTTTCAGGAGTGGCGTTAGGTCATGGCCATGCATCTTCCAAGGCAAGGGTAGATTCGCAAATGAGAAGAACGTCGGTGGCAGATCAGTACCGCCCACAGGGCGCGGGCAGACTTGCCCTTGTGGGATTCGTCCTGGAAAACTCATGATCAGCGGCCCGCGAATGTTGGCATCGTAAGGAGCGATCTTTTGTTGAAAGCCATTTTGGCCCCATGCGATTCCTTGATCGGCAGCAAATACGATCAGCGTGTTGTTTGTTTGCCCTGATTCCTCCAATGCCTTGCGGAGCTGGCCCACGGCATCATCGATTGCGAGTACACCCTGGTGGTATTGTCGAACCCAGTTCTGAAGGGTGTTGCCGTGTAGCGGAGCGTTCACAACGGTTCTTTGCTGAACACCGGAGTCCAGTTCGGCTTCGCCGTTCTGATTGGGAACCCAGCGATTGCGTTTGCGAACGTATTCGGGTTTACCTTGGCGCGATACGCCAGGGTAGATGTTTACCGGTTCGGGGACTGTTGCATTCGGATAGGCAGCCTGGTGACGTTCGGCAGGTGTGAAAGGGCCATGAACGGCACCATAGCACAGCCAGAGGTACCACGGTTGACCTGCTTGGCGATGCTTACCGCGGATAAAGTCTTCGGCACGGTCGGTGTACCAGTCGGTTGTGTACCCGGAAATTCTTTTGACTTTACCATCGATTTCAACAATTTGATCATCGTAGTAGTGACCAGCATTTTTCGGATACTTGGGGCGACTCCAAACAATTTGGTGATCCCAGTCGCGGCCGTAACCACTGTCGACCCCGGTGTGCCATTTTCCGATTTGAGCGGTTGAGTAGCCGTTTTGTCTAAACACCCGTGGCCAAAAGGGGCACTGGTTCGGGTCGTAGACGCTGCCTGGGTATTCACCCTGCATCCGCATCGACTCAACGCCGTACTGATGATGGCCTGTTAGCATGGTGGCTCGCGATGGCATACACCATGTGCCAAGATAAGTGTGGGTAAACCGCACACCTTGGGCTGCCAATGCATCAATGTTAGGAGTTTTTACCCAGGGGTATGCTTCCGGATAGCAACTAACTGTTCGATACGATTGGTCATCGGTAAAGATGAATAGGATGTTGGGGCGTTCCGCTGCAGAAACGAGTTGGCACGCGTACAGGATCAGAAGGGTAACAATACTGTTGCGTGCCATGATTCATCGCTTAGTCGAAAAGTAGTTTGGCGCGGATTTCGCTAGTGTCTGATGATGACGTTTCGAGCTTAACCTAGTACTTCCGTGATGTCGCTGGTGCTATCGCTGAACCGCATTGTTGGGGATGCCATTTGATTTGCGATTGTCACGAACAGATTTGACAGGGGCACATTATCGCTGTAGCGCAGGTGGGAACCGTGCTGAAATCCCAGATTCTTGCCTCCACTGAGGATGATGGGATAGTTGATCGCCTGATGGGTTTTGCTGGTCGCACAGCCGTAAAAGCAAAGCGTATTGTCCAGCAAGGTTCCATCATCTTCTTGGATCGAATCCAACTTCTTGATGAAGTTCGCGTGCATCTCGTTTAGAAAAGTGATGTATTTGGCGACGTCGCTGTAATTCTTCTTTTCATGTGACAACTTGTGCGACGAGTGTGCCAACCCAATTGCGGATGGGAATCGGTCGGTTTGACCTGCCTCCTCGCAAGCGGTTTGGAAGGTCGCGACCCGAGTCGAATCTGTCTGAAAAGCCAGGGCAAGCAGGTCATACATGACTGTCAAGTATTCTTGAGGGCTGGTTGGGTTCGCATCCAGTTCCAATCCATCACGATCTACGTCTGGCTTGGGCGTATTCTGCCAGCGTTTTGAGCGTTCCGTCATGCGTTCTACCTCTCGAACCGAACTGAGGTATTCATCCATTTTTCGTCGATCATTGGCACCGAGATGTTGGTTCAGGTCTTTGGCTTCGTTGAGGATTTCATCGATGATACTGCCACGACTCGCCAAGGCATTTTGTTCCGATTGGCTCACTTCGCCGAACATGCGACGAAATATTTCAGCTGGCTTGTTCTGAGCGGGGATTGGCCTACCGCTGCGGTCAAATGATAGGGTGGACGAGCGATAGGGGCGATTGACGCCTCCCATCGAAGACATCACGAGCGATTGGAATCGCGTCTCTTTGCCGAGTTCTTGAGCAAGGTACTGGTCGATTGAAATCGACTGTTTGTCATAGGTTTTGAGAATATCTGCCCCGGTCAAAAAGTAATCCGCACCTTTGTGCGCGGAAGTGCGCCGCATGGCTGGATGGGATAGCCCCGACAGAAATGTGATTTTATCTCTGAGTGGCATGATGCTTTGATGCATGTTGGGGGCGAGATAGTCTCTGCCTTCTCCCATGGGAAACCAGCCATTTTCCATGCGGTCGGCAGCATCGTCCGCCGGCATCGGCACGCCGTAGGCAAAATAACCCGCAAAGAAACGTTGCCGCCGACGCTTCGGTTGATCATTTGCCATCCCTTCCAGCCAAGGTAGGGCCAAGCAGACACCGGTAGACTTCAACACCATTCGCCGGTTGAGATGCCAGGATTTACGTTTCACGATTCACTCACTTTGGTTGGATGTTTTATGTTTCTATCAGGGCTCCAGCGACGCGGGCGCTTTGACGTCACTTCGTGGAAAACGGCTCAGACAAAACGATCTGCTCAATCAACACCTGAAACTTATCTCCGTTTTTCTCCAGCGTTTCGCAGATAGAATCGATGGCCGTTCGGTCGGCAAACTCAAGGTAACGACCAAGGCTATATGACATGACTTTACGAACTACAGCCTGGCGAAATTGCGCTCGTTTTTCGTTGAGCAGATAGCTTTGAAGATCGTTCAGGTTGTCGATGCTTGTGCCATTGCGAAGTCGCGTCGAGGGATCAATGTTGACTTTTTGGTGGGGGGCAAGTGCGAGCGGGTCGGTTGATCCTTCTCGCCATTGACCCAGCGCGTTGTAGTTCTCGAATGCAACGCCCCAGGGATCAATTTTTTGATGGCAATCGCGGCAGGTTGCGTTGTCAGCGTGAGCGATCAACCGTTCCTTGAGCGAAAGCAGGCTTAGGTTTTTCGCTGCTTTTTCCGGCAACTCGGGTACGTTGGGCGGAGGGGGCGGAGGCGGGTCGTCGAGCATTCGTTCCAAAACCCACACCCCGCGTTTGATGGGATGCGTTTCCGCGCCCGTGGAGTTACCGAACAGCATGCTTGCCTGAGTTAGCAAACCACCGCGGTGATGATCTTGACTGAGGGGAATGACTTGAAAGCCGCCACTGATATCCGGGATCCGGTAATGCCGTGCGAGTTTCGGATTCAAGACGGCAAAGTCGGAGGCGATAAAGTTCCGAATCGAAAGATTTTCCGTCAGGACGTGATTGAGAAAACGAATCGTTTCTTCTTCGAATAGATCTTTGGTTCGTTCGTCGAATTGAAAGAACTCGGGATTCACAGCGAGGCGGCGAATGCCAGCGAGATCCAGCCACTGATCGGCAAAATTTTGGGAAAATGCCTGGGATTTGGGATCGGCCAGCATCCGGCGAGTCTGCTCGAGCAAGACTTCCGCTTGATGCAGCTTTCCCTCGCTTGCCAGTTCGAAAAGAGACTCATCAGGCATGGAGCTCCAAAGGAAGTAAGACAATCGCGAAGCAAGTTCATAGTCGTCAATCCGACGCTTTTCGAGTTTCGTATTTTCGGCGACCTGAGTTGACTCCGGTTCGCTCAGGAGCAGGAAGTTGGGCGAGCAAAGCACAGCTGTCAGAGTCGAAACGATCGCATGTTCAAACGAAGGTTCGGCCTTTCTTAAACGTTCGAATAAGGCAACTTTGCGGTTGATTTCGGCCTCGGTCACGGGACGTCGATAGGCCCGTTTCATGAACTTGCCGAGGACCTCTTTTACGTAAACGCCTTCATTGGATCGATTGTTGGAATCAAAGAGGATTGCCTGTCTTTGTACGGGGGGCCATGTCTCGAAGTAATTGCAGGTGATTTCAACCCAATCGATATTCAGTTTGGGCAATTCCTCATAGGAGAGCTTACTGGTGCCGCGGCGGTAGTCGTTGAAAATACGAAAGTACGAAGGGCGAGCCGGCTTGTTGGATTGAAATGGGAAGTTCGCCCCTTGGACAACGAATTCGTACGTTTGCATCTCCGTCGAGCGGATTTCCTCGTTTGCGGCTTCTTTCTGGTCGGAGACTCCCGCACCACGAAAGGACCCCAGTTCAAAGGAGAGGCGTGGAAATGAGTGGTTGGCACCGAGTATCGCGGCGCATCGAATGCGGACTTGAACGGGTGAATCGTGAGGTACTTCATACAATTCGATGCGGAATTCAGGTTGCCATCCAGACCGCCCAGCTCCTTTGGCTCCTCCAATCTTTTTTTCTTCGGCAAAGATGTTCCCGATGCGATCGGAGGGACGGTTACCGGCAAGCAGGATGCCGTCGTTTGATTGTGAGCCATGCTCCAATCGAAATAATCCCGGCTTCGCGCGGTTGCCAGGAGCAAAATCGGGCCCGTTTTTGAGGTTAAAACCAATCGACTTGTTGTTTCTCTTTTTGTTTTTTGCGGTGTTGGCTTTGTCAGCGCCTGACTCGAACGCGTTTTGGGGATCCACGCGGACGAAGTAGGGCTCAGGTTGTGTCTCAGGCACGAGGATAATTCGCTCGAGTGCTGATCTTGCAATCCGCTCGAAGTACTCAATGTGCAATGCTGAGGTGCCCAGTACACCGCTATTATTTTTGAAGCCTTCCTTTGCGACTCCTTCCGGTGGCAGGTCGGCCGAGTATCGCAGGTCAAGGTCGAGTAGGTCGCGGAGTGTATTGTTGTATTCATATGCCGTCATGCGGCGAAGCACATTTTTGCCGCCGGTCGATCGTTTCGCTTCCATCGCCTGACGTAATTCCGCCGTCAGGGCATCGACCATGGACTGACGCTCTTGGTTAGTAGGTTGATGCACCTCTGCTGGTGGCATCTCGCCGACATTGGTCTGATCAAGTACTTCCTGCCACATGTCCGTGTCACTGCCGTTGACCATATCGGGATCGAGTCGATCGAGGCGCAGATCAGCTTTCTGTTGTTCGGGGCCGTGGCACTGAAAACAATACTTGGATAGATAGGGGCGAATCTGAGTTTGGTAGGCAGTCGCTCCGGATTCAGCCGTGGCGTTGGCGACGAACGATAACGAAAAGGTGGCAAGTGAGATGACTGCGAACAAGAGACGATCGAACGAATGTTCTGTTGTCGTGGCAAGCCTGTTTTTCGACCTTTGTGAGTTTGCGGCTGATCTGTTTCTGCAGTGAGTCAAGAGTGCTTCGTGCCGTCTGTGTGGTTGCGGTAGCCGAGATCATACCAATCAGCCTAGAAACGAATTGACGGAGCAAACGTTGATTCGAATCGAGATGGAGGGGTTGCTGCGGGTGGTACGAGGTATGGGTCGAGCGTTGGATCGCCCTACGAATAATTTAGCCGTAATCCGAGAGAAAAGCCAGTTTTGAGTCGTTGCGCCCGGGCACCGCGCGGGGAATACAAACGATCAAGGATTTTTCCGGCTGGCTTCGTCTAGTTTCTGGGCATGTTGAGGGTACCGCGAGCAGGCGAGACGAAGCGGCAGCGGTGGTTACAGTGCGGCGGTTGTTGTAGTGCAATGGTGCACGGTTGCAACGATGCGTGGGTGGTTCCGGGTTGTTGAATTCGAACTTCCCGCTCAGTTCAACCCGCTAAAGCCATGCCAAGTTGGATGCTTGTGCCGCCCGCATTCTGGTGAGAGCGGCGGCGTTGTGAAATCGTAACGCCGATCGCCTGCAGTGCATTTTTCGAAAGCTGCGCACCTTTAAATCGCTGCGCACCGTTAGGGTGCTGTTCGGGGTTGGTTCGACTGAGTGCGAAACTGAAGTTCAATCGCTTTGAGTCGCGGTGCGTTGCTGAGATTGTTGCTTTCAGATGGGTCTTTCGTGAGGTGAAAGAGTTCGACACCATGAGCTTTGGCTTTGCCGTCTGGTTGGCGAATGTTTGTCTCCAAGACGCCCTTCCAGAGATCGAGCGTTTCCGAGGTTCTTGCGACCTGATAGGCCGCCCAGGTGTTGTTGACTTTTTTGTTGTTTTCTTCCCAAGGTCGGTTGGACTGGATGAATAGCGAAGTGCGGACGAGCGGATGGCTGGCTGTTGGAGTCTGCAATACTTGTGAAAAATCAAAGCTATCGCGAGCTTGATCCCCGTCTCGCTTCGCCCCCGCAATCGTGGCGATTGTGGCAAACACATCGTGCAAGCCAATGAGTTGATCGCGTACGACTTGGTTCGCTGGAATACCGTGATCCCAACGAACAATGAAGGGTATGCGGTGTCCACCTTCATAGACGAAACCTTTTTCACCACGCAGCGGACTTCCGTCATCCGCGATGCCTTGCCCATTTCGATGAATCAATTGTGGATTATGCGGACTCACCTCCGAGCGGTTCCCTCC
>JAYZAR010000272.1:0-6946 GCA_036339635.1 Planctomycetota bacterium
AGCAAGATACAACCTCACAATCGGCGACTCGTCTTCGTTCGCCAACTTGGTGAACAGTTCGAGTGTCTTACGAGTTACAACCGGTTGCTTCGCCTTGGCGGCAACCTGAAACGAATTGATCGAGCTTTCGTCGCAAAGAAACTGAATGCACCAGGCACGGATGTGGGCATCTCGATCTGTCAATAGTCGATTGAGTTGACTTTGGTTGAGGCCATCGGTGACGTAAAGCGACCAGAGCGCTCGAAGCCGTTTTGGTGTTGTTAATTCGTCTGATGCCACCATGGCATTGAGCTTTGCATGGACCGCGGCCTGGTCAAGTTTGCCAGCGTGCGAGCGCGAGTGAAGTAATAATCTTGCTTGTCGCACAAACCAATCATTGTTGTGCAATTGCAGGTCAACCAATTCGAGATCGGACAAACTTCGCAGGTTCGGCCGCGCGATCGGTTTCGCTCCTTCAGGCATGATCCGATAAATCCTGCCGCTGTTGGGAAAGTTGATCGTGTTTCCGCACACATCCGTATCGTGCCAATCGAGGATATAAACCCCACCTTCGGGACCGGTTTCGACACTGAACCCAACCCAGGCGAGGTCGTTGGTTGGCATAAAATCGTCGCCATGCCGTCCGATAAAACTTGAGCCATTCGGCTCGAGGATATCGGTTAACACTGCATGCTCATGAATGTTGCACATGAACAGACGGTTGCGATACTCCGGTGGGAATGCATCGGCGAGATAGACCCTCGCTCCACCGTGAGCAGAAAGGTGCGTATGATCCCGGATCGTTTTGATGTCGTCGTAAATGTGCGGGTTCACATGGGGACGACTTTGCTTCGTGTACACACCACCCTGAACGATGTGAAATAAGTGCGGGATCACACAACAAGTTGCAAACCCCTGGCCGTGGTCGTTGAAATCAAAGCCCCAAGGATTCGAAAGACCGCGTGCAAACACCTCGAACACCTCGCGGGTTGGGTGATAACGCCAAATTCCGCCATCGATGAATTGGCGACTCCCGTCGGCATCACCCGGCTTGCCAACACGCGATTGTGTGAAGACGCCGTGGCAACCATATAGCCAGCCATCTGGACCCCAGATAAAGCTATTCAAGGTTTCGTGGCGGTCATTGATTCCCCAGCCATCTAGCAGAATCTGCGGCGGTCCATCGGGGACATCATCCCCATCAGCATCAGGGATAAAAGTCAAATTAGGTGGCGAGCCAACGAACACACCGCCGAATCCTGGTGCTAATCCCGAGGTGAAGGTGAGCGTGTCAGTGAAAGTCTTTTTCTCGTCAAAGACTCCATCTCCATCGGTATCTTCCAAGATCTGAATTCGACTAACCGGCTCGTCAGTATGATTACGTCGCGTGCGGTAATTGAAATTCTCGGCAACCCAAATTCGGCCTCGATCATCAAAACAAAATCCAATGGGTTCAGCGATATCCGGTTCCGATGCAAAAATCGAGACCTCGAACCCCTCCGGGATCGCCATCTTTTCAACCGCTTCCTGTGGCTTCAGAAAGGGCGCATCGCTGGTACGGTGCTGTTTTTTTGGAAGTTCATTGCGGGATTTCGTCGTTGGGGATTCAGCTTGACAAATTGACGGTGTCACTAGACACCCCGCAGCGATCAAGATGATGATCAAACCTCGCCAGGAAAACGAATCGAGATTCTTGGCCGCACGCAGCAAGTTGGTTTGGTCGGTGCGATTCATTTCTGCAACTCCACTTGCTCGGTGGTTCGTAGGTATTTGATTAGGTCGATGACTTCTTGCGGTTTCATTTGGTCGAGCTGGCCATCCGGCATCATTGATTTGGTCGAGATCTTGCGTGCTTCGATATCGTCTTTTGCAATCACGACTTCAGGTTGCTCAACCGTTTTTAGGACAACACGACTGGCATCTTCCTCCGCGATCACTCCATTCAAAAGGCGACCATCCACAGTTTGAATTAATACCATCTTGTAGCCATCCGGAACGTCATAACTAGGGTCAACGCTGTTGAGTAGGATGTAATCCAGATTCGCGCGATTTGAGCCTGTTAGATCTGGCCCTATTTTTCCGCCCGATCCATAGAGCAGGTGGCACGAGGCACAGGTTTTCTCAAAAATCGCACGACCTCTTGCAGCGTCCCCGTTCGCAATCGCTTCTGGAGTGCAGATTGACTTATATTTCGCCAGCAGCTTGGTGCGATCGGCTGAAAGGTCTCTCACCTCACCGAAAACTCTGACAAACGATTCCCCCAGCAACAAATTCAACGATCTCGCAACGTGCGCGGTGATCGCAGAACGTTCGACGTCACCCACCTCGATAGCTTTCATTAGCGACTCAGCATATCGCTTACGCGTCGCCAGCGTTTCGACGACGGCACGACGCAAGGGTGAGTCCCATTCTTTGTAATGTGCCAACAGAATTCGCGGGGCAGCAGTATTTTCAATCGATGCATAACCACGAATAGCGTCTAGACGGATTTCCGGATCGTCGAGCAGGGATTCAAGAAGTGCGGAGATCTGGTCGTTTTGCTGCGTTAATAGAGATTGCAAGGCAACGCGGCGCAGACGAGGTTCGGCGGTATCATCTTTGACCAACATTAGGGCACGTTGAATTGCGTCCCCATCACCAAAAATCTGTGACAGCTGCATCGAAAGCTCTCGCGTTTCATCGACCTCGCTCTCCGCAAGCTCGCGGCTCATTTTCTCCCACCCCTCGGGTGGTGAAACATTACGACGACCGGCAAGACCGCTGAGCATGCCCCGCATCAAAGCCACTCGGATGTTGGGATCCTTTGTATTTTCGAGTGTCTTCACCAGCAGTGAAAGCGATTCCGATTCCTCTGATGCCCAGCCAGACCTGGGCACCAGAGCAATGAGCAAATTAATGATTAAAAGCGGTTTCATCTCAGATATGAACCAAGATTAGAGGATGGCGTGTGTGGGTAGGTGCGGTCAGTGAGTCGCGCCAGAGAGCACTCTTCCGCGACTCGCTGAATTGTAAACGAAACCCAGCAGACCACGCTTCAGAAAACACCTCATATTGTACTGTTTCTTGCCCTTCTGCAATGTAAAGTCTACCCCATGAACAATTGGGGATCGATCGTGCCGATCGGCAAAGTTCCACAGGAAGCCCTTCGATCACATTGACCTTTAAGATGTAGTTCCCCAGGAATCGAAGAAGAACTCCTTGCGATCGCAAGCATTTCAAATTCAAAATCGTTAGTCGGGGACAAGAAAAGCTACGGCTCGTGTCAACAACCACGCAGATGGGTAACTCGTAAAGAGCTTGTTTTCGGATCCACCGATTAGTAATTGCCAAGCTGAACCGGCAGAGGCTTACCCAGGCGGCCCGTGGTCGGAAAAACGGGCGTCTTCACGCCGTTCACCGCAACTGAAAAACCGCGACCAAAGCTTTACGCGACTCCTACATTAAGAGCTGTCAACCAGTCATCCGATCGAGACGACTTGGTCGGGTTCCTGGTCGAGCGCGTCTAAGGCAACTGGCAGGTACTCGGTGCTGTTTTGCAACAGATTCTGAAAATGCGATTTCGGATCATCAAGCCAGCGTTTATACGCCTGCGCAAACATCCCGACAAATTCGTAGTCACAGGCTTGTAATGAACGCACAAAGGTCCGATCTACAAGCTTTAGAACAGGATCCGGAATGGAATCGAGTGACGAAAAAGCGTAAGCACCAGCGTAAATGACGTGCCTGTATTGGCTCTCCAGCATGTTGGCTGCGATATCAATCGTATTCTCATCCAACTCTCTCAATCGGGTAACTGCGCACATCGCCTTTGCCGAAATCTCATCATCTCGATGATCAGCTAAAACTTTGAGTCGGCCAACGATTGCCTCGTTCGCGACTAGACGGTGCCTCATCGCCATCCGCTCAACCGTCGCGATTGCATGAAGCGTGATCGCGCGATTGGGGGAATCAAGGTGTTCCAAGATCAGTGTCTGCTGCTTGGCACTTAACTCTTGATCCGATTCCAGATGGCGGATCGCGATAACTTTTTGCGATGCAGAATCAGTTGCAGCGAGTTCCCACCACTGGTTTTGGGTCTGATCTAAGATCGACCTTTGTTTTGCAGGCTGAAAAAACGAGTCGTTGGTTTTGAACAAGAATTTCAGGGACTTCTGCATGGGGCGTCTGACTTCACCGTGCATCTCGCCTGTCCAATCGGGGTTTTGGTCTCCTCGAGCCCAAGCAGAAATTGCATTGGCATACGCCAGTGTCTGAAAGTCAAGGAATGGACGCGGAGAGATTTCCCATCGAGTTGAATCCCAATGGGAGCTGACCTTGCCGACCAAGCCAATTCCGTTGCGCAGTGCACCGAGACCGGTACCGACCACGGCCAACTCAGCCACCTCAGGAGTTACTGGGCCTTCAAAACGATTTTGATAGAGCAGGTCATAGACCACCCCATTGACCAAGGTCGCTAAACCGAGGGATGGATCGCTATCCAGTTCAGCATCCAAAACAATGGAACGATTTTCAACTTCGTACTTCCCCAACAGACTGCTGGGACCTCCACAGGAGCCGCCGCCTCATCCACCGCCGCTGCTACAGCTTGCCCCTTTTTGTGGCACCACTCTAAATCGAACACCCGAGGTGTCATGCTTGAGGTGATCGCCCACAAACTGAATCATTTCCATCGGGGTCTTTTGCGAATCGAATAATCCGAGCAATGTTTGTCGGCTCAGCACCGGAAGCCGAAATCGGTCAAAACCGATGCATTCAGCAATTTGCTGAATGTGGTAGTCGATCCGCGCCTTTTCGGCGTCTGGCAGATTTGGCTTCGTTTTGAAAAACACGATTCAGCGATCCCAGGTTTTTGACCAATTCCCACGTGTTGACGGCGAAAGCGTCAGTCCGCACTGGGCAGAGCGTACAAAAATCGGACGCTGAAAACAGCCCCGATTTGCCACCGCAAGCGAAGTTAGCTGAAGCAGCCTATAAGAAAGATAGCAAGCAGAGGCCAGAAACGAATTACGTTCACAAATTCACTTCCTGACGATAAAAAAGCTGGCGTGTCAAATCAAAGTTTTTTGCCGGAAATCGAGTTTGAATGATAGTAGTCGGGTGAACTCGGTTCTGACCGAAAGCCTCGTGAAAATCGTACATTCACGCGATTGACGGGGGAGTGATTTCACTGATTTCGGATCTGGTAGTTCTGGAACTTCCATCAAACGGCCAGAATCGGTGCGGTCTGTACGAATGTCCGGCCAAGGTCGCGTGCTCGACTCGCCCCAGTTGACGCCGACGATCGGCATGCACTTCATCACGCAAAAGAACTTCGTTTCGACCCAAGCATCAGAGATCGGGTTCATCATGGTTCCAGAGGGATAACTTGCGCGAGTCGCTGCCTCCGTTGATCATCATGTTCGCACATCCAGGGGTTTTGAAGAAGAGTCGTGGATAAATCCGTTTACACCATTTAATTGCGAGTCTGCGTTTGCGATGGCTTCGATGCTGACAGAGGAGAAACGCTTTGACCAGCTGTTTGCCGTTGCTCCTGACGGCCATTTTTTGAATAGCTTGGCAACTCACTTCTTCCCGTCCAAGTTGACGACCTGACGGGCCAATGCGAACTCCTGAATGATCTTAGCGGCATTCGTGATCAACGGGTTTTGATTTTTGAAGATGAAGCTGCCAACGGCACAATCCTTGGGCACGTCATTGTTAGGCTCAAGCAGCACCGGCCAACCTCGATCGGCCTTTCAGAAAAGCGGCATTCCACTCGAAAAAAAAGATTGCACTTGCAACACGAGATTCGCGTCGTGTCGATTTATCCAGCATTGAACTTGCTTGGTTCTGAACAATGGCGATTTCCTCACCCGAAAAAGAAAGTTGAAAATACTTTTCTGAATACAAAACAAAACGAATATAGAAATCGCCATTGGGTTGGTGATGCAAATGGCTGGAATCGCATTGAATGAAGCGTTCGGCTCGCTGCTGTTCAGTGGGTTGGGTCTCTTTCTATGGGGCTGTAGTTGCTACGCCAAAGGGAAAGAGCAATCTGGATGATGGGGCGTGCTCGGAATTACAAACCTGCTTGGCTTGATTGTTTTGACCTTCCTAGCGGATCACCATAAATAGTGACTATGTTTCCAATCCGGGGTCACAGGCGATGCGGCAGCAGCAGGCTGGTCGGTGAATGAAATTTGATCTGTGGCTTTCCGGCGGGATTTGGCGACGCGGAAATCGTGTATTTTGGTGGTTTGCGTCGCTGGCAGTTTGCCGCTGGCGCACCTCCAAACCGCTTGGCTTGCAACTTGTAAACGGTACTGACTGTGAATCACACCATTGAGATGCGATTGAATTCTGTTGGCTCCCTCAGTTTTTTGTTGATTGCCTTATTCGGATTGCTTACACCGGGCGGAGAGCTCGCTTTCGCCCAGCAGTCACCCGATGAAAGTAAGATCGAAGACGAGGTTGTCGGACCGGTGGTCGGTGCCATCGATCAAACATCCTGTCATCTGCTTTACCGGCCGGACAATCGCGAAATGCGGTTAATGCTTGATGTGCTGCGGGGGCAAGAATTGGTTGCGGAGGCGGAAGCCGTGGCGAAAGCGGCGAATGACTACGTCGCAAAATTTCAGATTGATGGACTGCAAGCCGGCACGGAGTATCACTACCGAATCAAAACGGCTGATGGAGAAACACTCGTCGACGCGGACGCTCAACATTTCTTTTCAACCAGACCTCAGGGGCGCCAAGACAAACCTGTCTCCGTAGGTTTTGTTTCGTGTGTTGATATCGAACCAAATGGCATTTGGTCGGATATGGATTCCTTAAACTTAGACGCGGTCTGCTTGATGGGGGACACACCTTACATTGACACTTCTGAGTTGTCGGTTGTTCGCAGCAAGCATCGACAGTTTTTGCAAGTTGCGGATTTGGCTGCGCTCGCGTCGCACACACCAATCTACGGCACCTGGGACGACCATGA
>JAYZAR010000273.1:0-14476 GCA_036339635.1 Planctomycetota bacterium
CGATCGGTAACGATGAACTGATGCAATTGATCGAAGAAAACAGTTCCGGTCCTTGGTTAGTGCCCGGGACGGTCGCCGAAAACCTCGTGCACAAATCCGGAATGAAGACGCGACACAAACGCAAAAACCGGCCTCTGCCGAACAGTCGAAGGAAGATGGAAAGGCGGTTTGACCGGAAGCAAATGCGACGCTTGCTGACGGATAGCCGTTAAGGCTGCCCCCGGTAGGAAGGTTCGATTGTCGGTTCCAGCAAAACAATCATCCAGCGTTCCACTGGTTCACCGGTGACACTTTTGAAATTCCGACCTAGGTACGGGATTTTTGTCAAAATTGACGTGTCTTGTTTTGGTGTGGTGGTTGTCTCGCGACTGTGGTGCGGGTCGATCATGAGCGTATGACCAGTTGCAATCCTCGCTGAAGCGACTGATGAGGTGATTAGGTGCATGGGAACTTGGACCAGAATCGGTTCCTCTTCAATCCCATAGATTTGATGTGTTCTAATCGCAATTGTCTCACTCGTGGTTACCTCACAACTCAGTAAGAATCCTTCCCGCGGTGCCCGTAGCCCTCCGAGACTCGCTTTCATTCGGAATCGAATCCCATCTTCAAACACCTCGACAGTCGGGGCAATCACATCACCGACTGCTTTCACATCGACGACCATCGGATGTTGAACCACATCATTCATTTCGGCCTCTTTGCCATCGTTAAGGATCACGGAAGGGGCATCGGAAACGTCGCAGAATTGAGCATTGGCTGCCATTTCGATGATCGTCTGAGATAGCGATTTATCGAGCACACTGGAGGTGATTCGTGTGGGAACGCGAAATCGATATTTGCTCGAAGCGGCAACGGTTTCACTCAGGACCAATGGATCCTCTTCGTTGCGGTCTTTGGTTCGCTCATCGGACGCGAGCGACGGTGGCAGACGTGAATGCGTTGAGATTGTCTCCGCCGGTATTGTCGCGTAGATCTTGCTGCGAGTCGCTTCGTTAACCATCAGATATCGGATCGTCATCCTGATCTGCGGTCGATGTAAAGCTTGCTGTTCAGTTAGGCTGGGAAGCGTGGCTGATGCTTGCTGAATGGAGGTCGGCTTGGGGCGTGCAATCGAGAATTGCGCAACTGCTTGAGTACCGAGACCCAAGAAGAATAGCCCGGTGATCATTCGGATCAAAGAACGACGGATCATTCGCCGATCACCCCTGAGAAGAAAATGGTTCTTTTTCGGGGAATAACAAAACGTCAAAATGGGAGTCAAGCCGATTCGATCGGTGAACCGGCTGCGATTTAAGCCTGGCTGCCGGGACGAATCCCATCTGCTGAGCCTGAGGGGCTGGGGAGTCTATTCCGGCGGAGAATTGGCTGCCGCCCCCCCCATGCTGGTTGGTTCTTCAGGTCGGATCAATAAAAAACTCGGGATCTTGCTCACGTAGCGAAACCCCGCTTGCTTGCACTGGTTCTATTTGTAACGTGGCGTAACACAAAAATGGCGTGTGCACGGGCGCACCTTCTTGATGATCTCATTTGGAATAATTTGATGAAAGTAAATCGTTTCGTGGCCCCTGTATTGGCCGTCGCACTGGTAGCAGTTATGGCCTCTTCAACCTTTGCCCAGCAGCCTGGTGGGCGACAAAGAGGTGGTGGACAGGGGGTTGGCGGTCGCGGCGGCTTTGGCGGCTTCGGTGGCGGGGGTGGTGGAGACATGACCTTTGGACTGCTTCGTTTGGAGCCGGTTCAAGTCGAATTGGAAATTGCACCGGAGCAAAAAGATGCACTGACCAAGCTGGAGGAGCAATCCCGCGGTGAGCGAACGGAACGCGGGAGTTTCCCGAATTTCCGCGAAATGTCGGAAGAAGATCGTCGCGAATTCTTCGAGCAACGAAGAAAGGAGCAGAGCGAGCGGACTGCCAAAATGAAGGAGCAGCTGGAAGAAGTCCTGTTCCCAGAGCAAATGGAACGATTGGAGCAAATCGCTTTGCAACTACGGGGTGTCGCCGCGTTGACTGACGAGAAGGTCGCTGGGGAGTTAAAAATCACCAGTGCACAGAAGGAAAAGATGGCTGAAGTTCAGGAAGAACAACGCCGGACCCTGAGCGAAAAAATGCGAGAATTGTTCACCGGTGGCGACCGCGAGAACATGCGAGAGGCGATCAGTGGAATGCGAGAAGACATGGAAAACGCGGTTCTTGGTGTGTTAACAAGCGATCAGAAAAAGAAATTCGAAGAAATGAAAGGCGAGAAATTCGAGATGCCTGAGGGCGCCGGTCGTGGCGGTCGCGGCGGCTTTGGTGGCGGCGGCCGAGGCGGCTTTGGTGGCGGTCAGGGCGGCTTTGGTGGCGGTCGTGGAGGCCAAGGTGGTCGCGGTGGTGAAGGCGGCGGTCGAGGCGGTCGAGGCGGTCGCGGTGGTGAAGGCGATCGCGGTGGTCGCCCACCCGTCGAACTGTAAGCCGATAAAAGTGATAAGAGTATCGCTGGGTAAATTTGCTCATAGCGAACCGGATCGGAGCCTGGCAAAGCGCTTAGCCGCTCCGAACGGGGTAGTCTTCTTTGGAAGATTACCCCGTTTTTTATGCGTGTCGATTCTTTCGGCGTGGGCTTTTTTAGGCGAATGCTTTGGTTTCGTCGCGATCGACTGACGTTGTTCGGCGAGCACCGTTTTATGCCGCTTGAATTCGTTTGGGCGGCATCGGCTGGCCGAAAATAGCTGCGATCGTTCGTTCTGTGGCCCCGCTATGTTGGCGAACCACGGCTTGCGCAGCCCGGCCCAACGTCTCGACCCTCGACGGGTCTTTTAAGCATCGCTGAACAAACGCGTGAAGTTCGTTTTGATCATCCACCCGAACAGCAGCCTCATTATCGATTAGGCACTCTGCGATTTGGCGGAAATTACGAGTATTGGGACCAAAGCTGACGGCAGCACCATATCCGGCGGGCTCCAACATGTTTTGGCCGCCTCGATCCCCAAAGCTTCCGCCGACGGTGGCAATTTGGGCCACGCCCCACCAGTGTCTCAGTTCGCCGATCGTGTCAATTAGTAAAACGGTGTCATTCCGCCACTGGAAATCTGCTTGTTCCGAATCCGTCGAGCGGTGGCGAACGTTGAACCCGCTTCGTGTGATCAAACCAGCCGTCTCGGTAAATCTTTCTTTGTGCCGCGGAACCAAGATCATTCTTAAATCGGGATGATGATTCCGGATCGCTTTGTAGATTCGTAGCGCCATCTGCTCTTCGTCCATCTGGGTGCTTCCGACGACCCAGACCTGATGCTTCGGTGTGATGGCTGCCCATTGCCGACAGCGTTTTACATCCTGCGTCTCACGCGAATGTGGTGCATCATCGAACTTCAGCGATCCGGTGACACTCATTCGCTCACGAGGCGTTCCGCATCGAGCAAAGTTTGCGAAGCATGACTTATCTTGGCATCCAACCCAATTCAAGTTGGCAAAAATTCGCTTGGTTAGGAAGGAGAATTGGTAATAACGTCGACAACTTCGGTCACTCAGTCTGGCGTTGATCACAATGACTTCTGCACCGTGCTGGCGAGATTGATGAATGAGATTCGGCCAAAGCTCCAACTCAGCTAGGACGACCTTTTGGGGATTTAAATGCCGGAGTGTCCGGCGGACGGCCCAAGTGAAATCGAGTGGGCAAAAAAAGACTCGATCGGTTCCAAAGTGTTTGACCGCCACGTCATAGCCCGTGTCTGTTGACGTGCTGACGACGACTCGCTGACTCGGTTCTTGACGCTCGATTTGCTGGATCAATCGGGGCAGCAGATTCACTTCACCGACGCTTACTGCGTGGACCCAAAGGCAAGGTTGGCCCGCCGTTAACCGTTGTCCCTGGGCGGCGGAGAGTCCCCACAGCTTTTCATGCCCGCCTCTGCGGTAACGCTGGTGGCAGATCATGCGGTACAGGATCCATGGCGAAGCAAACGCCAATGCCAGCAGGTATGCGAGGTTGGCCAACATAGGATTCCTTTCCTGACTCGCCAGTCGGTTTTGGATCGCTGGTCGCGTTCACGTTCTCAAAAGTTGCTGGTGTTGCAGCGATCTTGTCTCATTTCCCGCGGATGTTGGCTGATGTTTTTGGTGTTCCTTATCGAGGCCAGCATTCGACCCGCGTTACAGTCCCTTCCGCATGCAGCATGATTTGTATTTCTTGCCACTCCCGCACGGGCAGGGGTCATTACGGCCAACCCGTGGGCTCTTGTTTCGAATCGGTTCGGGTTTTACGTCTTCTCGCTCGGAGCTGGCTTGCGCTGCTTGCTGAGCCGCAGATTGAGTTTGCTGCTGAAGCCCGGCAGCGGAGGAAACTTCTTCGTGGCTTGCTCGGCCTTCGACCCAAGTGCTTCGAATGAAATCCTCATTCAAGGACGATTCCATTCGGAAAATCAGATCGGTGACCCGCTCGCCAATGGCTTCCCACATGGTTTCGAACAAACGCATACCTTCGCGTTTGTATTCGACTTTGGGGTCCATCTGGGCATAGCCCTTCAGTCCGACGCTGCTTCGCAGGTGATCCATCGTCAGCAAATGGTTTTTCCAACTGTCATCGACAATCTGCAATAGCACTTGCCGCTCCATGCGTCGCATTTCCGGATGGAAGCGATCATCGACAGCACCATCAACCGTTTTTTCAAGCTCGGCGCGGTTCATTCGCAGCAAGTCTTCTTTGGCCGCGTGGTAGTCGAGTTCGCCGGCAAGCCATTGTGTCAGTGCGTCGAGGGATCCATTCGATCCGGCGGCGACGGCGACGGTGGTTTTAGGATCGGCCGAACCAAAGAGTTCACTTACCTTTTCGCCAGCCCGCTGGTATTTGTCTTCAGCGGCAGTGCCCGTTTGCCGGCTAAATCCGATCAATTGTGTTTTTAATTCATCACGATTCATCCGCACATCATCGACATCTAATTGCACACTGAATCGACGGGTTACCCACTCAATCAAACCTTCGCGATCTAAAGAGACCTGACCGCCTTGCTTTTGAGTGAACCTCGAGAGTCCGGTGAGGACTGGGTATTCCGCTTCTTTGAGGTTGTAAGCCTCTTCAGCGCGTTGAAATAACGCGTCGCTGACTTGCTTGCTATCTTCGACATCGCGGAATTCATCGGGGGTTGTTTCGATGCCAAATTTGTGCCGCATCCAAGCGCTGAGCGTTCGCAGGCCGAAATCAGAGTCGAGCATGCTCGCTCCTTCGTCCAATTTGATTTTTGCGATGCGGGCGTGTGACTTTTTGGTCAGCTCATCGATCAGTTCTCCGCGGTCCATCTTTTTGAGTTGATGTTCCTGGTAATTAGCACCCTGTTTTGTGTTGGCCCAGTTCACCAGTGCCTTCCAGTTCCATTCGTCCTCCATTTCTTCCGGAAGATTCTCTTCGACGATTTCAGCGGTGGAGACTTCAGCTTGACGCTCGGCTTGGTCATGCGCGTAGGCACTGGCCATGTCGAAGTCCATGTTGACGAAATCACGCGGTTCTAACTGACAATCGAGTTGGCCACCAGCATAAGTGGCAAACGATTCCACACCGTAGTGCGGATCGAGGAAGGTCTCGACGAATTTGTCGATTTGGCCCCGGATCAGTTCCAGGATCATGCTGCGGCTGCTATGACCATCCAGCAAATTTTGTCGGTACCGATAGACTCGTTTTCGTTGCTCATCCATGACCTCGTCATAGTCGAGCAAACTCTTGCGAATCTCGTAGTTGCGTTCTTCAACTTTCTTTTGTGCGGCAGCGATCCGTCGTGTGACGAGGTTTGATTCGATTGCTTCGCCTTCCTGCATGCCCAGTCGTTCCATCATGCTTTTGACGAAATCACCGGCGAAGATCCGCATCAGGTCGTCTTCGAGTGAGAGGAAAAACCGGCTTGAGCCTGGGTCGCCTTGGCGTCCACAGCGTCCTCGTAGCTGCAAGTCGATTCGGCGTGATTCGTGTCGTTCCGTACCGATCACCTGCAAGCCACCAATGGCCCGCACTGTTTCTCCTTCCACACTCATTTTCTCACGGTCGTCGATCTCCTTGACGAGTGCGTTCCATTCCTCGTCAGGCACTTCCAGTCGTGTTGGGTAATCATGTTGGAGTTGGGCCCAGGCCATCGTTTCCGGATTGCCTCCCAGGATGATGTCGGTACCTCGACCCGCCATGTTGGTGGCGATCGTGACGGCATTCAAACGACCGGCCTGAGCGACAATGTCAGCTTCTCGCCCATGCTGTTTGGCGTTGAGCACATCGTGGGGAATACCACGGCGTTCGAGAAGCGACGAGAGGCGTTCGCTTTTCTCGATACTGACGGTTCCAATCAATACCGGGCGGGCTTTCCGTTCGATCGATTCGATCTTGCTTTGTGGAATCTTTTGTGGGGCTTTTTCACCTTTCAGAATGATGGTGACTTCCTCATCATTCTCATCTTGGATCAGCCCCCAAAGTTCGTCGTCTTTCAGGTTCAGTACATCCCATTTGTGAGATCGCTCGACTTCATCAGCGAGGGCTTTGAACTTGTCTTTTTCGGTCAAGTAAATCAGGTCAGGATATTCAATCCGCTGCAAGTTTCGGTTGGTGGGGATGGCAACGACATCCAAGCCATAGATCTTCATGAACTCGGTTGCTTCGGTCATTGCGGTACCGGTCATCCCCGCTAGTTTTTTGTACATCTTGAAGATGTTTTGCAGCGAAGCGGTCGCGAACGTTTGAGTTTCCTGCTTGATTGGCACGCCTTCTTTTGCTTCGACCGCTTGGTGCAATCCATCGCTCCACTGTCGACCTTCCATGAGCCGGCCGGTGAATTCATCCACGATCACGATTTGTCGATCTTTCACAACGTAGTTGACATCGCGGCGGTACAGATGACGGGCCTTCAGCGCGTTGTCAATCAGATGTGGCCACTCCATATTGCCAGCGGTGTAGAAGCTCTCGACGCCCGCCAGTTTTTCCGCTTCGCGGACCCCCTCGTCGGTCAACGTGACGTTATGCTGTTTTTCATCAACTGAAAAATGGACTTCTTTGCTAAGTTGGTTGGCGACTCGATCGGCTTCCTGGTAACGACCGAGATCCAAATCGGCCGGACCGCTGATGATCAGAGGTGTCCGCGCTTCGTCGATCAAAATGTTGTCAACTTCGTCAATGATTGCGAAGTTGAGAGGGCCTTGGCATTGCTGAGCGTTTTTGTCGTAGCGGTCATCACCTTTGGCCGCCGGGCGCATGTTGTCGCGGAGGTAATCAAAGCCAAACTCATTGTTCGTTCCATACGTGATGTCACAGGCATAGGCGGCTTGCTTCTCTTGCGTTGACATCCCTGATTGGATCGCGTTGACCGTCAATCCGAGGTTCATATAGAGCGGTGCCATCCATTCCATGTCACGGCGGGCCAAATAATCGTTGACCGTCACCACGTGAACGCCCTTGCCTTCCAAGGCATTGAGATAAGCAGGTAAGGTGGCGACCAGAGTTTTCCCTTCACCGGTGACCATCTCAGCGATGCCGCCGAAATGCAGCACCATCCCACCAATTAATTGCACGTCATAGTGCCGCATGCTGAGGAACCGTTTACCACCCTCACGGCAAACAGCGAAAGCATCCTCGAGAATGTCCTCGAGTGTCTCCCCATCACGAAGGCGTTTGCGGAGCAATTCGGACTGCTGACGCAACTCCTCGTCGTTCATCGATTCGTATTTCGACTCCAGTTCGTTGATCGTCTCCACTCGGTTTTGATAGCGAGTGATTTGTCGAGCGTTGGCGGAGCCGAATACCGCTGTCACGGCTCGCTCAAACTTGCTCAGCAAGCCTCCGAACAGAACGCCAAGGAGATCCCAGAGTTGTTCAATGAATGACATAGTGGTCGCTTCTAAAAGCCGTCTTGGCTGTGTGTCCCGTGATCAATATCTTGCAGATCGAGTTGCCCCCAAAGGGTTGGCCCGCCATGGGCATCGGCCCAGCATTTTGGCAGTGGGAGCGCGCAGCATCCCTAACTCGTTCAGCAAGCTAAAGTTACGCGTTTAGAGAAAATGGGTCAACTGTGATTGCCACGTTCACCTTTGAGCGTTTTGATGATCGCGTAGATACCCAAAAGTACCGTTCCATAAACAAGTAAAACGGCGTTGAGGGTACATCCTTGCACCAGAGTAGTGAGGAAGGTCATGCCGAATGTCATTTCAGAGCCGTCTACTCCGACGGATCTGAACGAATTTGCGATCAAGGTAAGCAAGGATAACGAGAGAAATCCACACAAAGTGTCGACCCACACTCCGATTGGAAAGATTATTGTGATCCCGATTCTGGTCCCGTAGACGATTCGCAGGATTCTCCGCACCATCCTTTTTTGTCGAATCGGAAGCAAGGCCGTTTTAAAGTCGACAACTGTGTAGCCGACCGCAAAGGTCAAGATTCCCAGCAGCATGCCGGCAATTTGGCCCTCTGTGAGAAGAAAACCGAGGAAAAAGCTTGGGAAGGCACTGATCCCACAAACGGCGAACCACCTAGCGGCTGTCTTGGGAAGGCTCAGAGGGGGGGTGGCCTCAGCGATTTCATCCAAGATGTCGGTTTGGGACGGTTCGGTCGCTGGGGCGTACGGGTTGACTAGGGTTGGTTCTGGTGGCATCGAGGGAAATCGGCGAATCGGGTGGTCGCGAAAAGTGCAATCGGCATAGTCCACGGCGGGTTGTTTGGGCAACCCCCTAAGGATGCTATTTTAGTCGACGCTCTCGGCTGTAGTCCGTACGATGGAATGAGTTCTGGCACTCTCCCCTTTTCTTATCACATCGCGATGGCTCAACCGCCCACTTGCTGGAAGTTGGGTTGGTTTTGATGGGAAATCCGGTTGGCAAGGTTACTACGGTCTTGCTGTCAGGAGCTTCCTGGCGATCGTAATGGGGTGATCAATCCTGTGAATCTGATTCAGCCAGAGGAATCGGGCTTCGAGACAAACCTACGGCAGCGGCATGCGATTTCTTCCAATCAAGTCTTCGATAGTTGTCCTTCTGTTCACCTGGTTCGGCGGTGTTGAGCCGACTGTTGTCCAGGCTCAAGGTGGGTTTGGGCAACTTGGTGGTGTGGAACCAGCCGGACAGTATCCATCGCCTCAATACTATGTGGGTCTGAAGGCGTACCGCGCCGGTGATCTGGAATCAGCTCTCGATATTTTCGAACAAGCGTTGCGCAGTGGCCGGCGAGACATCCGAGGCCGCTGGCTTGATTCGATCCCGGCTTTGGCGATGTTGGCGGAATGTCATTGGCAGCTAGGCAATTTAGTAACGGCTAAAGAACATGTCGATCATGCGTTGCAAATCGCGATTAGGAATCGTGGCTGGCTCGGCAGAATCGATTGGCAATCGACGTTGCAAGCCGGGGTCGCGCGACCGACGCGGCAGGGGCTTTGGCCCGAGGCGGCCACCGTCCGCCTGGTGCCGGTTGCTGACAAAATCATGTTTCAGTCAGGCCAACGATTGACCGAGCAGACGCTTCGGGCTGGCGGCGAGATTGAAGAGCTCAATGTTCGCATGATGGACATGGTCGAGATCATGCGTGGCTTGGCGGTCGCTTCACATCGCCGCCGCGTCATTTTGGGACCGCTTTCGGAGGAAGAACGCCTCGCCTCGGAACTACTTGCAGCTACCAAATTTCCCGCAGGTTTACAGATCCCGATTGCTCGCTCGCTGATTGGGTCACTTCGCGCCGCCGGTTATGGAGCGATCCTCGATGAGCAACGTGTTCTTGAGGAGGCGGCTGAGAATGCGATGTTTGGTGGTGCAGCTCATCCTTTGTCGGCCATAACGACACTTTCTCAGGCGTACGCGATGGCTGGGTCACCGCAGGCACAGGCGACGGTGCCCCTGGCGCTGAGCTTGGCCCATGTGTCGGCAGCACTTGGGCAAGAGGAGTTTATCGGCGAAGCGTTGCAATTGGCGGCCGGTTGTGCCGCCGCAGCCCAGGCAGGCACGGTTCGACAAACGGCCAGCATGATTGCCGCGGCGATGCAGCGTCAATCACGCCTAGCCACCCTTCATTGCTTGATCGCAGGTGCGGATGCGTCGGTAACGGCAGGCGATACCGACACAGCGATTGGAATGCTCAATCAAGCGCAGGCATTATCGGGGCGTCGTGATGTAGTCCAACCTCGATTAGATGCTTATGCCGCCTATGTCCGAGCCCGTGTGGCAGCGGCTAGAGGTTTGTCGATTGGGGTGACGCAATCGACCGAACTTGATGAGGCTTTAGCGATGATGAAGTCGTTCACCATGAACAACCGGATTCGCCGGCAAGCGTTGGTGTCGATGCCTCGCGTGTTTCAGCTCTCACTGATTCAGCAAGCGATTGGAACCACCAACGGGAACGCAACCAGTGACGCGCTGTTGCGGGTTTATTGCGAGGAACCACCGGTCTCTCTTTGGCGACGCGACGCGGTTGATGCACTGACCGGAGTGACACTTGATCGTTCCGTTGCCTATCTTGCCCGCGTAAATTTGGCAGAATCATCCGGCTACGCTGAGCGAACTCTCACGGCGATCGACCTGATGCTCGCGGCACGCTTCACGCAGCAATTGCCACTCGGCGGACGTATCACACAGTTGCGAGCGATTGCGAGGGGCGAGGAATCCCTGCTTGGCAAGGCTGTCATCGATTTCCGTAATCAAGCCCCGGCTTCGGTCAAGGAATTGCGAGCTGCTGTCGTCGCGATGGCTGATCCAGAATTGCCGCAGATTGGCGCTTTGGAAGCCAAGGCATGCGTGGCGGCGTTGAGTCGAGTTACGGTGCCGCAGGTGGTTCCACCGAGGTTGGATGAGAAACTGCCGATCGCCAAATTACCCGCTCGCACCGGGTTACTGACGTTTACCTATGTCGGCAAGAAACTGATTGCGACACTGTCGCATCAAGGTAAATCGGAGATGTGGAACATTGCTGCGCCGGCAAGAATCAACGTGGCCACCATAAAAGTCATTCGGCAATTCGGCGCTGGTAAGACACGAGGCAACCGTCTGCCCGAAGATGCTTCTTGGAAGGAAGATGCTGTCAAGTTGCGTCAACAATTACTGCCGGATGATGCGTTGATCACCGCTGATGAATTTGATCACTTGATCATCGTCCCCGATGGGCCGCTGTGGTACTTGCCATTCGAAGTGCTGCCGCTGGCCGAACCTGACTCGCCGTTGATGGGAGACAAAATCGAGGTTCGCTATGCCCCGACCCCCGGTCTGGCGCTTCATCCGGCCGCCTTGCCATCCCAACAACGCAACCTTGGTTTGGCAGCCGATTTATTTTTTGCCCCACGCGACGCAGATCTGAATGAATCAATCATTAAGACGATTGTGGATGTGGTGAATGACTGTGTGAGGTTACCAGCTGATGACGAGAGGCCAACTGGTTTGCTTGGCGATTCCGTTGCCCACTTGGTCGTTGCGGCTGCTAGAACTCCTGACATGAAGAGCCCATTCCTGACGACCTTGGCTCCCTATGATCGCAAAGATCCGTACGGAACGCTCGCCGCTTGGATGCGGTTTCCGGCTCGCGTCCCGAAAACGGTCGTCTTGTTTGGGTATCGTACGGCCGCCAGTGCTGGCCAGTTGGGGAATGGGGAAGAATTGTTTCTGCCTTTGATGGCTCTACATTCCGCGGGAGTGCGGAGTGTGATGCTTAGTCGTTGGCCCGTTGGTGGCGAATCCTCTGCGATCGCGTTGCGAGAATTTCTGCAAGAACTGCCATTTATCGGAATGAACGAAGCTTGGTCGCGTGCCAGGATGGTGTTGCGGCGAAGCGAACTCGATCCGGCTGGCGAACCCCTATTGATGAAGGCAGAATATTCTCGGGAAGGGCTCACCGGTGACGAGCCTTTATTCTGGTCCGGCTACCTCGTGTCGTCGCCGCCGCTGAAGTCTGAATGATCAGTTCGAATCTGTCGGAGACTCACCCCAGATGATACCAGGCAAATAAATTATCATGCCAGCGAGTGCTGAGACCATCCAAGGTGTGAGTTGATAGAGGTGAGGGATGCCGAGCGATGGCCCATAGAGGATCATGATGGTTGCGGCGATGGCTGGTGGCGTCATTCGCCATCCCGAGACAAAGGCGGAAAACATCAACAGCAGCCCGGCGATTCCTACGGACCAGGGATGGGAAGCAAGCAGATTTGCGTCGGTTGCCCCGTCTGGATTGGAAGTGGCTGCAGCTGTCTCACGAAAGGCGGACGAGACCTCTTGCAGGTCAAGTTGCCCACTTCTCAAATCGCTCAATGCATCTAGCTGTTGAATTGGCTCGAACACTCCCTGCCGGCTTCCCCAAATGATGAACACTGCTAACAGGATCATGCCGGCAAGGAGTCGCGTTTGACCGCCGCAGACGAGTTTGATCGGATGCGAGCGGGTTTTAGGATGGCGGTATTTGCCACTGCGAGCATCCGCCAGCATCGCTTTTATACGTTGTCGTTTTGCTTCCGCCACGATCGATGTGTGTTCGTCACGTGGGCTAGGCTTTTTCGCTTCAGCGACGACGGCGGCAGCGATCTGCCATGCTTGCTCGCGGGCTTCGGCAGCACCGATTCCCTCGCCTTGCAATCCACGGCGTTCAATTTTGAATAGCCTTCGTTGGTCGCGACGGATACGATTTGCTTCAGCTCGGCCATCAAATTTCGCGCAAAGAATGTCGGCTAGTGAGATCAAGGGGGTCGAGGCAGGAAAGGAAGGATCTCGCTGCACCTGCTCACGCATCATTACGAGTTCGGGATAGCCAAAGAGCGACTCAAATAGTGGCTGCCATCGGGGCCCTGAATAGCGTGCGACCATTCGTTGAATCCCCTCCTCATCGGCTCCCAGAATTCGCAAATTTCGGATAAAGCGTTCAGCGACGGCTAACGGCTTTGTTTGCTTTTCTTGTACAGGCCGGATCGCGATGAGGTGAAACAGACTCCCCAGTAGTCCACCACCGATCACTCCGATGACCAAGCCAATCATTCCATCGGTCAGGAGAATCACAAGCAGCATAAAGCCACTTGCGACGAGACCAAGGATCCAGTCTGACCAATGCAAGGATGTCGCCCACCGACGAACTGAGACAACGAGCGGATTGCCGCCGTGTCGGTTATCAAGGAGCAAGGTGGTGACAATCGAGCTGATCAAGAAACCGGGTGACAGGAACCCCCACGACGGTGCGTACCAAGCCGTGGCGAAAAGCAGCGAAAAACTTAGAACAACCAGGGCGGGCAACGTTCCTTGAACGATTCGCTGAGGCATACTATGTAAGTTGAAATTAGTCGAGATCTTCTCCCATTGATCCGCTTGGTCGGCAGAGGGAGTGAAGCCGTTCTCCGCAGCGATCCCAAGATAAGCTTCCAGGTCGCTAATCATCTCTGCCGCTGATGCATACCGATCTTGGGGCCGCTTTGCCATCGCACGAGCGACGATCCGGTTCAGATTCTCTGAAACGCGGCGGTTCAGTTTTCGAAGGCTCGGTGGATTTGCGGCAGCGTGTTGCTTCATCACGTCTGCAACTTCAGTTGCTTGGAATGGCGGCAATCCTGACAGCATGTAATAGAGGGTGCAGCCGAGTGAATAAACATCGGCACGATGATCGACTGCCGCGGCGTCGAGACTTTGTTCGGGCGCCATGAAAGCTGGCGTTCCAACTGCTGTTCCTTGCATCGTCACTTCCGTGCCACTGGCCATCGCCGAGGTGATCGAGGAAGGTTCCCCCGCGGTTTTGGGTTCGCTCATCAGGTCAGGTAGTTTCACCAGCCCCAAATCGGCGACCTTGACCACGCCCGCTTCACTGAGCAGTAGGTTTGCAGGTTTGATATCGCGGTGAACCATTCCATGCCGGTGCGCAAACTGTAGTCCCCGGGCAGCTTGCAACGCGTAGCCGGCTGCCAGTTTTGGATCAAGCTTTCGCTTGCGTTGCACCAATTCCGCAAGCGTGCCACCGGCAACCCGCTCCATGCTGAAAAAGTACCGACCTTTGTCCTCGCCAAAATCATAAATCTGAACAATGTTGTGATGGGTAAGTTGAGCTGCTGAATATGCTTCGCGTGTGAATCTTGCTAACGTGGCGGGATGGTGCACAACGCGGTTGCGAATCGTCTTCAGCGCCACTAGTCGGTCAAGCGAAACTTGCTTGGCTTCATAGACGTTGCCCATTGCACCATGGCCGAGTATTCGTAGGATTCGGTATCCACCCAATCGATCCGGGATTTCGGTAATCTCCCCTTTCAGCGGCTGATCGGGTGGGGATTTTTTCGGCGGCTTCTCGGAGCGATTGCTCCACGAGTTTTGGGGCAACTTATTTTGGGCCAACTGAATCAGCTGAGCAATTGACTTGGCTTGATTTGGAAATCGTTTTTCATAATCTGACTCATTTGGTGGCTGATTTAATTCAACCAAGACACAGATTTCTGCATCGACGAGATCTAGCAGAGGTGCTTCCTGGTTCAACTGGGGAAACTGTCGGGTGTAATCTTCAGCCACTGCCGCAATTCCTTCGCGTCGCCGCTGCATCAAGT
>JAYZAR010000274.1:0-11723 GCA_036339635.1 Planctomycetota bacterium
CCGCCGTGGATCAAGCAATGCTCCATCCGGCTTCACCGCGAGGCGTCAACTAACGCATATGCAGTTGTGTTTTCGGGTTTACCTTTGACCCCTCCGCTAAAAATCAACCAAAGAATTCGGTTTTAGTGCAGTCGCGGGATAGGGATGTGATTCATCAAAGACATACATTTGATTCGGTGCTTCAATCACTGTCTGAGTTTCGTCGTACAGCTCTGTCTCCTCGTTGAAAACGCCTTTTTGGTCAAGTTTGAGGTGTTTGACCATGAACGGATACATTGCCTGACGTTTTAAAAATTGATAACCGTGTTCGCGTCCGGGATAATGCACATTCCCAACGTTGGCTTGTTCACCAAACAAGCTGTAGACATTTCGGACGTAAGGGTATTCCACTATTGGGGTGTTCTTTGTCCAGTCGCCACCTACAGAAACGAGGAGTTGAGGACGGGGGGCCGCTAACGCGGCGATCTCGGCGTTGTTGGTTTCGAGAGCACGCGTTTTATGAATTGGCATGCCACTTTCGCAATCGCAGCCGCCAAAAAAGTGAGCAGAAACCATCACGACAGGAACCGAGGCAGTCACTCGATCATCAATCGCCGTCAGCAAGAAGGTTTGGGTTCCGCCCCCAGAGCACCCCGTCACGCCAATTCGCTCGCCATCTACCTCAGGTATTGACTGTAGGAAATCGATCGCCCGAATACTTGTCCATGTTTGAAGAGTTAAAGCTTGTTTATGCTGATGATCCCAACCGTGATACAAAGACTCACCAAAGCCGATCATGTCGTACGAGAGTACAACTGCTCCCATCCGTGCCAAGGTTGCACAGCGATATTGCTGATCGGCTCTTAATCGCCCTCCACCAGGCCCACGCGCATGTCCGTGAGGACAAAGCACTGCCGCATACGGACCTGGCTTTCCAAGCGGTCGGTAGAGATTCCCATACGCAAGGAAACCTGGCAGCGGTTCAAACGCGACTGACTCAACAGAGTAACCATCGAAATCTCGCTTATTCCGAATGGTTGGTTTCAGTGACGTGCGTTTGGGCAATGGATCAAGCTTTGCCCCGACTAATATTTGTTTTCGCACCGCGGCGGCACGCTCTTTCCATTCAGGTAGGTTCGAGTAGGTTGCAGCCATGCGAGTCAGTTGCTCGACCGCTTCGGCTTCTGTTTGGTAATTCCCCTGGCACAAAATCGGGGGTGATTGATCGGGATCTTTCGCGTGCAATGGTGTGAGGCCAAGGATGGCGATAATGCCAAGCCAATGTGCATTCGGCATGAGGTGGGATCCTTGTGGTATCGCTTCGCGTAAATTGAACCACGCGGGGTACATGGTGCAGGAATGTTAAAACCAAGGTTGAGACCGCGTTGTCGAGCCGGTTAGCGGCTAAGAAGCAATCGCGGTAACCCCAAAAGTCTACCAATTGCCAAGGACGACTCCAACGGTTCCGGGTTTGCCATTTTGGTTTCTCCATCCGAATTTCGCTCTTTCGCCTAGTTCTAAGCCTTATCGCTGCAAATCGACCGCTGTCAGACGCCTGCGACAACCTCTGATTCAATCGTTGGCACGCCAGCTTGGCTTTCGCTTTATTGATTCGCTAGCCTGGGCACTGCCTAGGTCCCAAGACCAAATAGCTTGGTTTCAGGTTGCGAACCATAGTTCAGGGGATGACTCAAGTGTTCGTTTTTCTGCGTCTGACGATCAATTAGGGGCCGCAAGTATGGTCAGTGTTCTTTCGATTGGATTCCGGGTTCCAAGCAGCCTTCCGGTATCAGCTTTCCCAATGAAAAGTGAGCCGTCGCCCTTGAGACGCTAGCGATTTGACCCAAGGGAGAAGAGCCGATATGTATTCTTTGACCCTTGAGCCATGACCGGACACAATCTGTGGAGGCATTTGGCATTCACTCAAGTGCCGCACCGAATTAGAAAACGAATTCGCAAGATCGCAAATCTCGACAAGACAGATGCAATGACAATGGCAACACGAAAATTTTCTCCGGCTTTTGCGTTGCAAGCTGGTCGCCGATGGTTGACCGGGCTGGTAGTGGTCCCTGCTTTGGTGTGGACCCCTGTTTTTATGTTGGTTGTGACTCCGGTTGCAGGGCAAGCCGTTCGGCACGACTTGAGCGTGGCTGTTTCCAGTGATGCGGTGCACGGTGCATTTGTTTTGGGGGAACCGATCACATTTACTGCAACGATTCGAAATCGCAGTGCGTCGAAGATCGATGCCGGATTGCAATGGAAGGTCAACACGGTCACTTTCGACAGCTCTGAATCAGCTCAAATTGAGATTCAAATGGAGGGTTTGCAGACCAAGTCGTTCGCGTTCACGCTGACTTGCCCCGAAAATGGATTCGTCCAGGTTGAAGCAAGTTTGACCTACGATGGGAAAAGTCTGTCAGGAAGTACTCGAGTGATGAATGCGCCTGACAAAATAAAAAGTGAATTGACGAAACAGCCGGACTTTGATGAATTTTGGCGTAATTCACGGCGGGAACTGATGCAAGTTCTCCCTCGCTTCCAATTAATTGCCAGACCAGATTTGGACGGCAAATTGACCGACGTTTTTGAAGTGCGAATGAATAGCTTTGACGACGTGCGCGTTGCTGGCTGGCTCGAAGTACCTAGAACGCAAGGACCGCACGCGGTGGTGCTTCGTGTTCCCGGGTACGGACAAACTCTGCGACCGACTGATTGTTGCGATGACATGATTGTTTTCTCATTCAATCCGCGCGGCCACGGTAACAGCACGGAGGATGTTCCTGGCTTCCCGAAAAATTATTGGATTTGTGGGCTCGACCATCAGGATGGTTATTTTTACCGCGGTGCATACATGGATTGCATCCGAGCCATCGACTACATCGCGTCACGCGACGACGTTGACCAGCAGAAGATTGCAGTTTGGGGTGGCAGCCAGGGAGGCGGTTTGGCTTTTGCCACTGCCGCCCTCGATCCCCGTGTTGATCTGTGTGTTGCCGATATCCCCTTTCTCTGTGACTGGGTGAACTACTTCAAGTTATCGCATTGGCCTGAAATGGATGATTGGATCGCGGCGTCTGGATCGAACAATTCACAATCGCCGCCACGCAGTTGGAATTCGGCTCTACAGACTCTCAGCTATTTCGACACAATGAATCTGGCCGATCGAATTCGATGTACGACGATCATGGGGATTGGATTGCAGGATAACGTCTGTCCTCCGACCACTAGCTTTGCAGCCTTCAACCGAATTTCGGCTCGCAAGTCATTCAAGATTTATGAAGAGGCCGGACACGGACTTGGATCGCAGCACTGGAGTTGGGTTTGGGAGCAGATTCGACGCGAATTCCAGGTGCGGCCAGAAGTGGGGCGGCAAGAGCCTGATGGACGCGATGAGTGGCCGCAGTGGCTCGGGCCCAACCGCGAACCGGTTTGGGAGGCTTCGGGCATCGTCGAGAGCTTTCCACATGCTGGACCACCTCTGCGATGGAAGGCTCCAATCGGAGGTGGATATAGCGGACCGGCGGTTACCAAAGGACGGGTGTTCGTCATGGACCGTGTTTCAAATGCAAAGCTTGATGACGGCAAGCCCTTGCATAAAAATCCGCCCAAAAATGCCAACTTCTTGAGACGCTTACTGCCGGGCAGCGAGCGAGTGGTCTGTCTGGACGAGCAAACTGGAAAAACACTGTGGGTACATCAATACGAGTGTCCCTATTCTACGGTCGCGCTTTATGCGATCGGGCCACGGTGTAAGCCGACGGTGGATTGCGACTGCGTCTACAGTTTGGGTGCGGAGGGTAAGTTGACCTGCTTGCGGGTCGCCGATGGCCGACCGCTTTGGTCGCGAGAATTGACGGAAGATTACGATGTCGATGTTCCTGAGTGGGGCTTTGCCGCGCATCCGTTGGTTGACGAGGATTTGCTGATTTGTGTGATCGGTGGTAAGGGAACAACCTGTGTTGCTTTTGACAAAAAAACTGGCCTTCAGCGGTGGTCTGCACTCTCCGCTTCGCAGCCCGGCTACTGCTCTCCGGTCATCTATTCAGTCGATGGTGAGAGGCATTTGATCATTTGGCATGGTGACGGCGTGGAGGGATTGAATCCACAAACGGGTGAGGTGTACTGGTCCGTTCCCTTCAAGGCAACGTATGGAATGTCGGTTGGCACTCCGCAAATTGATGGCCATTCGCTTTTTTTTATGTGCTACAACCGCAAATCGGCGATGGTTCAGATCGGTGATGAAAACCGCTCGGCGAAAATCATTTGGGAAGGTGATACGAAAAGCGGGATTGGTGGAGTTCTGAATACGGCAGTCATTACAGCTGGGCATATTTATGCGTGCGGAAATGGCGGGCGTTACATGTGCGCAAAGTTGGCGACAGGGGAACGACTTTGGTCAACGTTCGCAATGTCCCCTGGCGGGCGTCCTTCGTCTTGGGGCAACGTTTTCACCGTCCGCCATCACGATCGTTACTTTCACGCCAACGATGTCGGTGACCTGATCATTGCGAAGATGACACCGGCTGGTTACACGGAAATTAGTCGCACTCATCTAATCGACCCGACGCATGATGTCGGTGGTCGAAAGCTCGTTTGGTCTCATCCCGCATTCGCCAATCGTAGTATTTATCTGCGGAATGATCAGGAGATCCGCTGTTACTCTTTGGCCGATCCAAAAGCCGATTCCAAACACGATCCTGACACGGAAGTCGAGACACCGCTGTTCAGGGAGAGTCCTGCCAAATGACCGGGCTGAATCTCAGGTCCTCGATTGAGTTCAATCAGTTTTGATTAATGGTTAGTTGGCTGACCGGTCCGGTCAGCAACTGCGCAAATCCCGGGAGTTGACGTCGATTTTGGTTGTCGCAGTCTGCAGATCTTGAATTTGACGAAGAAAGGCAGATCATCATATCAAGGTAGAATCCTCTTCACTCCGTGAATCTGATTCCAAAACTAGTTACGATTGGCATCTAAAGATTGCATCGTGCTGCAGTCAGAATCCGTAGCACAGCTGCTCAGATCAGTCGGTCGGATAGGCATTGCAAACAAGGAATCCCCCATGAGCTCTCAATCCCTTTCAAAGCAGCTTGTTACGACGTGCCGGAGGCAGGTCCGTATGGTAACGGGTTCGCGTTTTTCCCTGACAACTCTGATTGCTACGCTGCTGCTTGCAACAGGAATCGCGCGGGCTGCCAGCCCGAACTTCGTCGTGATCTTCATCGACGATCAGGGCTATGGCGATCTAAGCTGTTTTGGATCCAAGACGATTCAAACACCGAATATCGATCGGCTGGCGCACGAGGGACGCAAATTTACCAGTTTTATGGTCGCCTCACCCGTCTGTACCCCGTCACGAGCCGCATTGATGACGGGATGTTATCCCAAGCGTGTCGGCATGCACCAACATGTCTTATTTCCCCAGTCAACCAAGGGATTAAATCCGGAAGAACATACGATTGCTGATCACCTGAAATCTCAGGGGTATGCCACAGCGTGTTTTGGCAAATGGCATTTAGGTCACCATCCTGAAGTTCTGCCAACCTCCAATGGTTTCGACACTTACTTCGGCATCCCCTACTCCAATGACATGAATCACCCTGACAATAAGGGCAAACCCAAGGGAGGACCGGATGGGATGGACATCCTCTGGAAAGATCCTCAGTCGACACTTACGAAATGGAAGACACCACTCATCCAAGACGAGGCAATCATCGAAGTCCCGGTCGATCAACGAACCGTGACTCGGCGGTACACGCAAAAAGCGATTGATTTCATCAACGCGAATCAAGACGGCCCATTTCTCGTCTACTTGCCGCACTCGATGCCGCACATCCCACTCTACGTCCCTGATGATGTGCGCGACCCGAATCCCATGAACGCATACACCAATACCATTGAGCACATTGACGCCGAAGTGGGTCGCCTGCTGAATACGATCGATGAGCTGAAGCTCACCGAAAACACGTATGTCATTTACACAACAGACAACGGTCCTTGGTTGACTTTCAAGCATCACGGTGGCTCCGCTGGCCCTCTTCGTGACGGAAAAGGTACGACCTTTGAGGGAGGCCAACGTGTGCCCTGCTTAATTCGCGGTCCAGGAATTCCTGCGGGGACTGTTTGTGATGAACTGACCGGAACCATTGATTTGCTGCCCACGATCGCTGCACTTACCGGCACAGCACTGCCCAAGGAAAGAAAAATCGATGGTTTGGATGTGTCCGATCTGTGGATGGGAAACGCATCGGAATCTCCGCGCAACGAGTTCGTTTATTACACGTCGCAAGGCAACCTGGAAGGGATTCGTCAGGGTGATTGGAAGCTTCTAATCAAGAAACCAAGGCGTCCGCGAAACCGCTCCAATAATCAGGCAGGCAACAAGCCACCGCAGGTACTCTTGTTTGATCTCAGCAACGATGTCGGAGAACAAAACAACTTGGCTAACGAACACCCCGAGATGGTGGAGCGTCTGCAAGCCCGCATGGAAGCCTTAGATGCCGAAATCTCTGCCAATGCTCGCGAGCCCTGGATCAAAGGATCTAGTTCCTGAGGCCCGGGCTTTGATTGCTTGCGTGAGGCCTACTGCTGTTGGGCGACTGGAGTGATGGTGGGTAGCCTTGTGCCAGCGGCTTATCGCCGAACGGTGAGCCAGGCTTCCAGGTGGCAATCTTGCAGCAACTCGTTTGCATTGTTCCAAGACGGATGAGAACAGGAGTGCTCGGATCGAGTTGCGTCGGTGATCCGATTGCTGGATCAACAGAACTGATAATGAATGATTGATTGTTCGTTTTGCTGACAGCCTCAACGATCATCTACCAAACAAAAACATGTCAAAGTATTATCCTCTACCCGATGCCATTCAAACGCATATCCACGATGGGAATTGCGTTGCGTTGGAGGGGTTGACGCATCTGATTCCTTTTGCCGCTGGTCACGAGATCATCCGTCAAAAAATACGAGATTTGACACGCGTGCGAATGGCGCCCGACCTGATTTATGACCAGATGGTTGGGATGGGCTGTGCCCGCAAATTAATTTTTTCTTGGGGTGGTAATCCTGGTGTAGGATCGCTGCATCGTTTTGGGCATGCGGTGAAAACCAGTATCCTAACGAGAGTGAAATCCACGAACGGAGCCATGCTGCCATGACAGTATCGTATGCTGCTGGTGCCAGTGAATTACCGTTTGGCATGTTAAGAGGCTTTGTTGGGTCAGACTTGGTCGACCACAATCCTAACCTAAAATCGATCGATTGCTGATATACAGGGGAGCGTTTAACGGGTCCCGCAATCCGCCCCGGTGTGTCCGTTATCCATGCACAACAGGCAGACAAGATGGGAAACGTTCATCTTCGGGGAATCATCGGTGTTCAAAACGAAATCGCCTTGGCTGCGAAGCGTGTCATCGCGACGGTAGAAGCAGTCGTCGATAAGCTTGAAGCCCCAGCGAACGCTTGCGTCATTTCCGCGTGGGTCGTTACGGCAATTGCCCATGTACCGCGCGGAGCCAAGCCCGACTACGCGGACGGGTACAATGAGCGAGACAATGGGTTTTACAGATCCTGGGACGCCATTTTGCGGTCAAGAGAAAAATTTTCGGCGTGGATGAACCAGCACGTCATGAGCGAATATTTTAAAGCCAAGTACGGTGAACCGATGCTATGACCGAGGCCTCTCCATCTGAACTGATGACCATCGTCGACTCGCGTTTGTTGGGCGACAGAATTGTTAGTTTTTTCGGGATTGGCATCCCATCTAAGGCCGCTACTATGGCTCGGATCACACGGCCGCCAAATCTCATTTTGATCTATGAGAGTGGCACGATTGGCGCACCTTCTGAGACTTTCCCGCTCTCCATCGGCGATGGCGAGTTGGCAACGACAGCGGATACAGTTATTTCAACGATGGAAATCTTTTCTCATTGGCTGCAAGGTGGCCGTGTGATAGTTGTATTTTTGGGAGCTGCACAAGTGGATCGTTTTGCTAATCTGAATTCGACCGTTATTGGAGATTATGCTGCTCCGAAGGTACTGCTGCCGGGTGCCGGGGGTACGCCGGAAATCGCGTCGTTGGCGGCGGAGACTTTTGTGATCATCAAGCACGACAACTCTAGGCTAGTGGAAAAAGTCGATTTTGTAATATCGTCAGGATTTCTGGATGGTGGAGATTCAAGGCAGCAGAAGGGCATCTGCGACAGCGTCCCAAGCGTCATCATTACCGATCTTTTTTGTTTCCGCCCCGACGCTGAAACCAAAGAACTGATCGTGAACCAGTTGCATCCAGGGGTCACTCGCGACGACGTTTGCGACACGACGGGTTGGGCTGTCACCTTCGCCGATGACCTATTCGAAGCACAATCACCAACCGAAACCGAGTTGGCCACCTTGCGTGAATTGGAACTGCCCGCCGAGACGGTTCAGAACGGGGGTGGAGAATGACAAGGCAGGCCTGGATATGCCATGGACTTCCCACTCCCATTGGCCGCTACGGTGGTGCGCTCACTACGGTTCGTCCTGTTGATTTAGCGGTGACCGTCATTAACGCGATCGTGACCCGCAACCCCAAGTTTGACTCGGTGGCCGTCGATGATTTGTTAATTGGTTATACAAATCAATCGGGAGAAGACAATCGCAACGTGCCTTGGATGTCAGGACTATTGTCGAAATTGCCAGACACTGTTCCAGCGATGACTGTGAATCGTTTGTGTGCTTCGGGCGTGGATTCCGTCGAGATAGCCGCCCGCAGCATCGGGGCGGGCGAAGCTGACCTGTGCATTGACGGGGGTGTCGAATCGACGTCGCGGGCCCCGTTTGTGGTTCCCAAAACAGCGACGCCGGTTGGACGAAATTTGACGTTGCTCGACACGACGATGGGATGAATCAGAGGACAGAGAATTGAATAATGTAGCTGAGAGAAGCGACTGGAGTTTCTACTCTGGGTCCCAACTGACCTTTGGTCCGGGAGCAATCCGCGCCCTGCAAAGTGTCGTCGCGAGGCGAAAGCTCAAGCGTGTTCTGGTCGTGACAGATACAGTGTTATCTGAAGTGGGGATTGTCGATCAAGCTGAGAACGTCCTGGCGAAGACGTCGGCGGATTGGATGCTGTTTACCGAGGGGGAACCAGAACCTTCGACTTCGTTAGTCACGCGTTTGGCAGAGTTGGCACGCTGTTACCAGCCCGATCTGTTTGTTGCAATTGGTGGTGGCAGCAACATGGACTTGGCAAAAGCCGCAGCCGCCGCGTTTGGACACAACATCGATCCAGAGCAATTGCTCGGTTTCGATCAGGTGCCTGGCCCAACCCCAACCTTGGTCTGCCTGCCCACGACCGCCGGAACAGGAAGTGAAGTCACACATTCGGCGGTCTTAAGAAGTTCAGCAACGGAGCAAAAAGCCGCCATACTCAGTCAATACATACGACCGGACGTCGCGATTGTTGACCCAAAGTTGACGCTAAGTTGCCCTCCGAAGGTGATTGCCGAGTGTGGTTTTGATGCGCTCACTCACGCGATTGAGGCCTTGTTGGTCGATCGCTGGTCGAACCTAACTGAAGATCAAGAGCATGGTTTGCCATACGAGGGAAATCATCCGCTAGGCGATCTTTATTCAGAAAAAGCGATCTCCCTGATTGCCACTAACCTTCGGCGAGCTCTAGAAGCCTCGGAGAGCATTAAGGCCCGATGTGGAATGGCCTTGGCTGCAACCCTCGCGGGGATGGCGTTTTCCTCATGTGGCGTTTCCCTCGCTCACGCGCTTGAGTACCCGATCGGGGCAAAATACGGATGCAGTCACGGGATTGGAAATGCAATCGTCTTGCCGGAAGTCATGCGGTTTTGGATGCCTGAACGTGAAACGCAACTGGCAAGAATTGCTGAACTTTTAGGGGTCTCCAAAGCGGATGCCATGCCACCGCGGGAAGCAGCTGAGGCCGGTATTCGCATGCTCGAGAAATTGCGGACTGCAGTTTTCTTGCCGTCGAAACTATCCGAAGTAGGAGCAACCAGTACGGATATTCAAGGCTTAGCCGAAAAAACTTTGGCAGCACAAAGATTGCTTGATTTGTCGCCACGTAAAGCCACCGCCAGCGACATTAACGCGATACTGAAGGCGGCGTTGTAGGCGACAGGCAACCGCTAATGATCTTTCTCTGATACGGACAAACCGACATGGATTTTTTTCTGGCTGGAAAATGGCAAGGGCGTGATCAACGGATAGAGGTTACCAATCCGGCTGATCATGAAGTGATCGATACCGTTCCCAAGGCGTCCGCAAACGATGTCGAATTAGCGGTTCGATCGGCAGTCGAAGGAGCGACTGTGATGGCAGCGCTGTCTGGGTATGAGCGGTTTCGCATTTTACGGCGGGCGGCGGATCTAATGATCGAACGTCGTGACGAGATCGCGAGAACCCTCAGCAGTGAAGAAGGAAAACCAATTCGTGAAGCCACGGTGGAAGTCGAGCGTTCAATGCAAACGCTGGAGCTGAGTGGCGAAGAAGCGAAGCGGCTGGGTGGGGAAGTATTGCCACTTGATGGAGGCCAAGGTGTGCAACAAAAACTGGGATTTACCTTGCGTGTTCCCTGTGGCGTTGTTGCGGCAATCACGCCATTCAATTTTCCATTGAATCTCGTCTGCCATAAAGTCGGGCCAGCAATCGCGTCGGGGAATGCCGTTATCCTAAAACCGGCCAGCGATACTCCTCTCGTGGCTTTGAAGCTGATTGAGGTTTTGCTTGATGCTGGACTACCACCTCTCGGGATCTCCTGCATCACCGGCAGTGGCGGCGCAGTTGGAAAACAAATCTGTGGTGATCGTCGCGTCCGCAAGATCAGTTTCACCGGTAGCCACGAGGTCGGTCAGCAGATTTGTAAAGTTGCCGGGGTCAAAAAAGTCACTATGGAGTTAGGAGCGAATAGTCCCTTAATCGTGCTGCCCGATGCAGATATCGACAAAGTTGTTACAGCAACACTATCGAGTGGCTTCGCCAATGCGGGCCAAGTCTGTATTTCCGCTCAGCGGCTAATTGTGGCAGACGAGATACATGACGAATTGATGGGAAAGCTGATTCCAAGAATTGAATCGATTGTCTCGGGCGACCAATTGGAGCCGGATACGGAAATGGGTCCGATGGTTCGCGTCTCGGACGCGCGGCGTGTCCACGCCTGGATTAAGGAGGCAGCTTCGGAGGGAGCGAAGATTGCCTGTGGCGGTCAGTGTGACGGCGCGTTTATGCAGCCAACCTTGGTTCTCGATGCCAAGCCAGAAATGAAAATCGTGCGTGAAGAATTATTTGGGCCAGGCATCGCGGTCTGCTCCGCTCGCGATATTGATGAGGCGATCCGAATGGCAAACGACTCGCATTATGGACTTAGCGCGGGAGTTTTTACGCAAGATATTGACGCGGCCGTTCGATTTGCCAAGGAAGTACAGAGTGGAAACATACACATCAATTGGGGCCCCATGTGGCGAGCCGACTTGATGCCATACGGAGGATTAAAAGCGAGCGGGATTGGAAAGGAAGGACCGAAATATGCCATTGAAGAAATGACAGAGATGAAGTCAGTTGTCATTCATTCCTAGGTGATTCACGATCAACAGCGAATCATCCATCGGAGGAGACAGAACGAAAAGTGCTTCAATCCCGCTGCGGGTTTTAGTTCAGCACGTCAGATTCAATTAAGCCATCCCGCAGCCGAATGACTCGTTTCGCGCGGGCGGCCACCTCGTCCTCGTGAGTGATCATGATGA
>JAYZAR010000275.1:0-10984 GCA_036339635.1 Planctomycetota bacterium
TTTTGCAGCGTGTAATGGTTGTAGCTCAGGATTACATCGAGATCCGTTCGCGACAACATTTCGCGAAGCATTTTCATGGGATACCCACTCACACCGATGAAACGTACCTTTCCCTTCTCAACTTCCTTTCGAAGCGCCGGCAAAGTTTCATCAACGATCTGGTCGAGCTTTACAAATTCGATGTCGTGACAGAAAACAATGTCCAAATGGTCCAATCGCATCCGCTCAAGCGAAATATCAATGCTCTCGGCAACGCGGCGAGCGCTGAAGTCGAAGTGCTGTGGGGCATATCGCCCGAGCTTTGTACTCAAGACGTAAGAATCCCGGGGAATCCCGGGCAATACCTGCCCCAGCATCACTTCACTCATGCCGCGGCCATAGTAAGCGGCGGTATCGATGTAATTCATGCCGCGATCGAGTGCCACGTTGACGCATCGCAACGCTTCCGGGACATCGATTTGCCGAAACTCAGCACCAATCGACGATGCACCAAACGAAAGGATCGACAAATCTAGGCCGGTATCGGCAAGAGGACGCTTTTCCATCTCGAACAATCACTCCCGCGGGTTGCTTTCACGATCGAAGCGAAAGTCTACCAGAAGAGAGGCCCCTGACTAGAACAGACTACCGCCCGAGAGCGCAACTGCATCGCGAACGACCATATCAAAATGCAGCTACCGGGACTTGAATCATCGCCACTGGAAAAGTAATCCAAAACCTCGGCGAAAAATGCGAGCTTCAGGTAAGAGTCAGTCACCGCAGCAGCTAGGCTTGATCCGACACAAACGGTGGCAGCCTGACGACTTCATTGGCAAGCCAGGCCAATTCAATGGCAATCCCAGATCGCGGTGATGTCTCCAACTGCTGTCGTCCTCAACTGATGCAGCTCATCCTGCCGAGCAACTTGGTGAGTATGGATCCTCGGAGCATGAATCCTTGAAAACGCCACTCTGAACGGTCGCGCAGCCGATCGTCCCAGCACAGATCACCAACGCGACCCCCGTGCTCAATTTCATCTGCTTGCTTCTAACGAAAGCTGCTCCGCTCCTGGGAATCGAAACCTCAAAAGTGCTGACAATCCGCCGATCATTGCTCCACCGACCGCCAGTCGAACTAGCTGACAAAGCGTCAATCTGAGCTCAATGTGTGGTACACTCGTTCTTTTACGTCTGCCTGTACTCTCCTGGAGTTTCGGAATGTCACGTCAAGTCACATTCATTTCCCTGGCCCTAGCTTTTGCTCTCCTGATGATCTTCTTGCCAGGGAACCTGCGGGCGGACGTTCAGGACGATGCCCAAGCTATCCTGAATGAGTCCGGCATCTCGGCCGGCTTCTTTGTGCATCTCGGAGTCGGTGATAGCAAACTCTCCCAAGCGTTGCGGACGAACGATGCAACCCAGGTGCACGGCCTGGTTCGACGTGGTTCGCAGCTTGACGCGATGCGACAACTTGCTCTCAAAACGGAACAGTACGGCAACGTTTCCTTCGATCGCTTAGATGGCAACCAGTTGCCCTACGTTGACAATCTCGTCAACTTGCTCGTCGCCGATGAAATCGATGACGTGCCGCTTCAAGAGATACTTCGTGTCTTGGTACCTAATGGGGTCGCCATGATCAAGATCGGCGATGGCTGGGAGAAAGTCGTCAAGCCGCGCCCCGAAAACATCGACGAGTGGACTCACTTCTTGCATGATGCGACCGGTAACTCGGTCGCCCATGATGATGTCGTCGGACCTCCTCGACACCTACAATGGGTCGGCAGTCCGCGTTGGTCACGCCATCACGACCGCATGGCAAGCATGAGTGCTTTGGTATCGAGTGGCGGCCGAATGTTCTACATCATGGACCAGGGCAGTCGAATCTCGATTCAATTGCCACCGAAATGGAAGCTAATGGCTCGCGATGCCTTCAATGGCGTCGTGCTTTGGGAAAGAGATATTCCAGACTGGCAAAGTCACCTTTGGCCGTTGAAGAGTGGACCGAGTCAACTTACGCGACGCCTGGTATCAAGTGACGACACCGTCTTTGCAACGCTCGGCTACAACGCGCCGACCACCGCAATCGATGCCGCCAGCGGCGAAACGCTCCGCACTTATGAGGGAAGCGAGGCGACCGAGGAGATCATTCACACCGGCGACCTGTTGTTCTTGGTAGTCCGCAAAACCAAAGCAGAACTGCAAGACTATGCTCCTCTGTTTGGGCGTGTCGGTGACCAAGCCGACGTCAGGAAACTTTTCTGGAATGAAGAACCACGCGTCCTGATGGCATTCGACGCTGATTCCGGGCGGCGACTGTGGGCCAAACAAACTCGCATCTCACCTTTAACCTTGTCAGCCGATGAATCTAATCTTTACTTCCACGATGGCGAACACGTTGTATCGTTAAACCAAAAAAGTGGTGAAGTGGCTTGGCAAACCGATCCAGTCACGCGACGTGAATCATTTACCTTCAACTTCGGACCTCGTTTGGTCGTCTACAACGATGTCGTACTGTACGCCGGTGGTGACGGCAAAATGTCCAGCTTTGACACCGGTAACGGCAAAGAATTGTGGAATGCGAGTTTCCCCAACAGCGGCTACCAATCGCCTCAAGATTTGATGGTGGTCAATGGCATGGTGTGGGTGGCGCCCCTAACCTCCGGCCGCGATACCGGTGTCTATGTCGGTCGGGATCCTCGAACCGGCGAAGTCAAAAAAGAATTCGCGCCGGATGTCGAAACCTACTGGTTCCACCACCGTTGCTACATCGCAAAAGCGACCGACAACTTTTTGATGCCATCCCGAACAGGCATCGAGTTCGTCGATCCCGACCAAGAGCATTGGGACATTCACCATTGGGTTCGGGGTGGCTGTTTATATGGAGTGATGCCCTGCAATGGCTTGACCTACGCACCACCTCACAACTGCGCGTGTTACCCCGAAGCAAAGCTTTTTGGATTCAACGCCCTCGCACCATCATCACCAACACGCCCCGTCCCCGCAGAAGTCCCTGAAACAGGTCGACTGCAACAGGGCGTCGCTTACGAGACAAAACTAGCAGAACTCAATGCCGAACAGACCCGCAACGATTGGCCGACCTACCGGCACGATGCCGGTCGCAGCGGAAACGCCGGCTTGGCAGTCGAAGCAAAAGTCGGCCAACAGTGGGAAGCTAAACTAGGGGGACGACTGACGGCACCGGTAATCGCCGATGGAGTCGTTTATGTCGCACAAACAGACAAACACACACACCAAGCGGTGAACCAAAAAGACGGACAACCTCTGTGGAGATACACGATCGGCGCACGAATCGATTCACCACCCACCATCTATCGCGGGCGAGTCGTCTTTGGTGGCGCTGATGGCTGGATCTACTGCTTGACCACCGATGGACAGTTGGCCTGGCGTTACCGAGCAGCACCACTGGACCGTCGAACGATGGCGTTTGAGCAGCTCGAATCGCTTTGGCCTGTTCACGGCAGCGCGTTAGTTCAAAACGATATCGTGCACTGTGTGGCAGGAAGATCGAACTTCCTTGATGGCGGATTGCGACTACTGCGAATCGATCTTGCCACTGGCAAGAAACTTTCCGAGACGATCATGGACCAAACGAATCCAGAAACGGGAAACAACCTGCAGGAAAAACTCCAAGTTCTCCAAATGCCTGTCGGCCTGCCAGACATTTTGTCGTGCGATGGACGGCATCTGTTCATGAAGTCCCAGAAGTTTGACTTGGAAGGAAATCGACTCGAAATCGGTCCCAACTCGGGTGATTTCGCCAGCCAAGCTTCGAAGCAACGTGGCGAAGACGCGCATATCTTTGCCCCAATGGGTTTTCTTGACGAAACCTGGTTCCACCGTTCTTACTGGGTACTCGGCCAAAGTTTTGCCGGTGGACATGGTGGTTATTACCAGGCAGGACGCTTTGCACCCTCGGGACGATTACTGGTCAATGGCAACGGCTATGTATTCGGTTACGGGCGTAAACCAGAGTACCTGCGTTGGACGACAACACTCGAACATCAACTCTTTGCTGCTGAACCGAATCCGCCGGAAATCCCAAATAACTTTGGCAAGAAAAACACGGGCGGCCTCAGCGGAACCTACGCTCAGTTTCCAAAGACCGGCAGTTTGAATCCGACCGGCAAGCCATTCACGGTCGAGGCTTGGATCACAGCAACCAAACCACAAGGCGTGATCGTGGCCAGAGGAGGTCCCGCGGAAGGATTTGCGCTGACGTTGCAAGCCGGACGTCCAACATTCCATGTGCGAACAGACAGCAAGCTAACCACCTTGCGAGGTAACAAACGGATCATCGGGGGTTGGCATCACGTCGCCGGTGTCTTGCAACAAGACCTGACGATGAAGCTCTACGTCGATGGCCAAGTCGTCGACGAAGGGAAAGCTCCCAGCCTACTAACGAGTGATCCCGCTCAAGCGTTGGAAATCGGCCTCGATGCACAATCAGCGGTGGGAGACTATCAGTCTCCGCTCCCATTCACTGGTGTGATCGATGAAGTGCGTTTGTACTTCCTGGCCGCCTCCAATGCACAAATCGAAAAACGCCACAAAGACGGATCCGAGATCTCAAGCGACGCTGTACTGGCGGTCAGCTTTGATGATGGTTCGGCACGCGATCACTCGGTGCACCGAAATAACGGAACTGTCCAAGGAGATTTAGTCGAAGGTAAATTTGGTAAAGCGATTCAATTCTCGGGGAAACGTGGCGGCAACGCGAAACAACAACAACCGACGAATAGCTTGGTCGATCCAAAATGGACACAGGACGTACCAATCTATGTTCGAGCGATGGTGCTGGCGGGACCGAAACTCTTCATTTGTGGCCCACCCGACATCATTGATGAAGAATCGACCTTTCAAAAATTGACCGAACGAGACGAACAAGTGCAAACCTTGCTGGCCGAACAAGACCGGGCTCTGGAAGGAGCCGATGGTTCGCTACTGCTTTCGGTCAACATCGACACCGGCGAGGTCGAAAACCGCTTACCATTGGATACGTTGCCAGGATGGGATGGGATGGCATCGGCGGGTGGCCAACTGTTCCTTTCCACACTCGATGGATCGGTCATTTGTTTCGGAAATCAGTGATGAAGGTCCCAACCGTGATTTCTTTTTTCAAAACAATCTCCCCGATCGTCGGTGGTGGCGGCAGGTTGCGAGCATCGTTGTTCTTTTCGCTGATGCTCGCCTCGCTCGCCTGCGCCTGCAACATCCCTGTCTTTCGCTACGCACTTGAACGCTGGCGTCCCGATCCCTGCGACATCGTTGTGTTCTTTGAAGGTGAACTCACACCATCACAACAAAGCCTAGTCGATGCACTGAACCCCGCGTTGGAGACCTCTGCTTCAGGAAACAATGCTCAAACCGCCAACGTCAAGATCGTGCAATCTAACCTGCAGGCCCCCGACGCCCCGCTCGCCTCACTGTGGCAATCCATTTCGGACAATGAACGGAATTCACTACCATACGTCGTCGTTCGAACAAAACTGGGCCCCGGTCAAGTGATCAACGGATGGCACGGACCGCTGCAAAGCATTGCCGACAATCGACTGCTGCAATCCCCGGCGCGTCGCGAACTCGGTCAACGATTACTCGCCGGACATTCAGTCGTTTGGATCCTAGTGACCTCAAAGGACAGCGAGAAAACAGCAAGAGCTCGTCAGATGCTGGCTGAAAACCTGGAACCGCTTTCCAACAAAATTGAACTGCCTGACGGCATTGGCCTGCCAGGTTCTGAACTGTACTCGGAAATCCCACTGCTATTAAAGTTCAGCATGATCGAGATCAAACATGATGATCCCCAGGAAGAGTTCTTAAGCAAATTGTTCACTGGATTTCAGTCAGAAGCAGTGGCCGATGGCGAACCGTTGATCGTTCCAGTATTCGGCCGTGGCCGCGCGTTGGAAGTGATTCCCGCTAGCGAAATGACACCGCGATTGATGGAAGACCTGACCGGATTCCTCAGTGGAGCCTGCTCCTGCCAAGTGAAAGAGCAGAACCCAGGATTCGATTTGCTGCTTTCAGTTGACTGGGATACGGAATTGTATGGCGAGGACACACCTCCACCACCCGAACGCACAGAACGAGACCGCCAAAAACCAGTCCTGCTAACCATCCCACCTGGGAGCAAACCATGAATAAAATGTTTTGGGTCCTGATTGCCTCGGTGGCAGCACTCGGCTCCATGTTTTTTATCTTGGGTCGCCAAGACCAAACACCCAAACCGCCGAATGCGGGTGATCAATCTTCTGAGCAAGCAACGAACTTGATGCTGTTTTGTGCCGCCAGCAATCGCGCGGTAATGGAAGAGGTTGTGCAAGAGTACCAGGCAGAAACCGGTCGTACCGTTGAAGTCCAATATGGTGCATCACAAACCTTGCTAGCCCAAATGGAGGCAAGTGGTACAGGCGATCTGTACCTTCCGGCGGACGACAGCTACCTGGAGTTCGCGACTGAAAAAGATTTGGTCGCTGAAATTCTACCGATCGCCAAAATGCAACCGGTCATTGCGGTGCGAACTGGAAACCCAAAATCGATCACGGGATTGAAAGATTTACTGAAAGAGGAAATCCGACTGGTGCAAGCGAGCCCCGACGCGGCAGCCATCGGAAAAGTAACTCGCTCACTTTTGCAAGAATCAGGCCAATGGACCGAAATTGACAAGATGACAACCGCTTACCGGACCACCGTCACCGAAGCAGCCAACGACGTCGTGGTCGGCGCTGCTGATGCAGCGATCGTTTATGACGCGGTCCTGCACACCTACCCCGACCTTGAATATGTCGACCTACCCGAACTAACTGCGGGTACCTCGCAAATCTCGGTGGGCGTTATTTCCTCCACTGCTAAACCTGCGACGGCTCTGCATTTTGCCCGCTACCTGGCAGCGCGGGATCGTGGACTAGAGCATTATCGCCGCTTTGGGTTTCAAGTCTCAGGCGGCGATCTCTGGAGCGATACTCCCGAACTCAAATTATTCGCCGGTTCGATGTTGCGTCCCGCAATTGAAGATACGGTCGCATGGTTCGAGCAGCGAGAGGGAGTTCGAATTGACACGGTTTACAACGGTTGTGGTATCCTCGTCGCGCAAATGAAAGCGGGGCAGGTCCCCGATGCTTATTTCGCCTGCGATACAGAATTCATGGAACAGGTTCCCGATTTATTTCCCGAATCGACCGATGTATCTCAAAACGAATTGGTGATCTTGGTTCAAAAAGGAAATCCGGAGAATATCGCTTCACTTCGTGATTTGACCAAAGAGGGCTTGCGAGTCGGTATCGGACATGAAAAACAATGTGCGATGGGCTGGCTGACTCAGAATACCCTCAAGGAAGATGGAATCCAGCAAGAGGTCATGGCCAACGTGACCGTACAGACTCCAACTGGCGACATGCTGGTCAATCAATTGAAGACAGGATCGTTGGATGCGGCGGTTGCCTATCTAAGCAATGCCGCTGGTTCAGGCGACGTGTTAGATGCGATCCGAATCCAAGGCTTGCAATGTAGCGTTGCGACGCAACCCTATGCTGTGGCAGAAAAATCACCCAACGCAGAAACGGCCAGTCGTTTATTCAAACAAATTTGCTCGACCGAATCAAAGTCAAGTTTCGCGGCAGAAGGGTTTGGTTGGAAACTTGATGCCGTTCAAGAAACGATACCGACGACGGTTGAGCAAGAGTAAAATGCCCTATGCCTCGAAGACCCACTCGCCGTCAAATATTCGTTTGCGGCGTTCGGACCTGCCATTTTTTTTGGTGATGGGCGGGCTCTCATCCTCCTTCATCCTGCTGATCATTCTGCTGCTTGCAGCAGACCTGATGTTCACGTCGTTCGCCGATTTCAAGGCAGCGTTGCTGAAACCCGAAATCCAGGCAGCATTCCGACTGACGATTCTGTCATGCTCAATCGCTGCAATCCTTTCGATATGGGTCGCAACACCACTAGGCTACCTGCTATCACGTTATCGATTTCACGGTCGCATGCTGTTGGACACAATCGTTGATATTCCGATTGTGCTGCCACCGCTGGTGTTAGGGCTCAGCCTACTGATCTTGTTTCACTTGCCCATCGGTGGCTGGGAACTGGAGGCATGGCTGCGCGACTCCGTAGGTTTTCCGGTGACTTATCGCTGGCCCGCCGTGGTGCTCGCCCAGTTCAGTGTTGCTTGTGCTTTCGCTGTGCGAACCATGCGAGTGACTTTTGATCAAATCGACCCGCGAGCCGAAGAAGTGGCCCGCACACTCGGCTGCACGCGCGGCCAGGCGTTTATGCAGATTGCTCTGCCACAGGCATGGCGTGGAATGATCGCGGCGACGACAATCGCTTGGGCGAGAGCCCTCGGCGAATTTGGGCCAATTCTGGTATTCGCCGGCGCAACAAGAATGCGAACGGAGGTGTTGTCCACCACCGTCTTTTTGGAACTGAGCATCGGCCAACTAAACGCGGCAGTAGCCGTTTCGTTATTGATGGTCGCCCTGGCAGTTGTAGTGCTACTGCTGCTGCGTGTGCTGGGAACGGGACTCACCTCATGATCGAACTGGCGAACGTTTCGATCCGGGCTGGGGACTTCCAACTCAGTGACGTGTCTTTTTCGATTGAAACAGGCCGATATGCCGTTTTGATGGGCCGAACCGGTCGCGGCAAAACGACGGTACTAGAAGCGATCTGCGGCCTGCGAAAAGTCACCAGTGGACAAATCCTCGTTCATGGCACCGATGTAACCTGCTGGCCCCCCGCGGATCGGGAAATTGGCTACGTCCCCCAAGACCTAGCGTTATTCCCAACACTGACTGTATTGCAACATCTCCAGTTCGCGCTTCGGTTGCGGGGTCAGTCCAAAGCCGATATTCAGAACCGAACCGACGAATTGGCCGAAGTGCTGGGAATCCAACATCTGCTCAAACGCAGCATCGTCGGCCTCAGCGGTGGTGAACGCCAGCGTGTAGCATTGGGCAGGGCCCTCTCATTTCATCCGTCAGTACTGTTACTCGACGAACCACTGAGCGCACTGGATGAATCAACCCGTGAAGAAATGCAAGACCTCTTGAGAGAGATCAAACGGACGGCGGACGTGACAACCCTACACGTCACCCATAGCACCGAAGAAGCCGATGCGTTGGCCGACTGCCGAATCGAATTGGACAACGGGAAATTTCAAATGCTTTGAACACCCATCAAATTTAGAAACCGGTTCACTCGGGATCTTAAATTGCTCATCACCGCGTCGCGATTGATTTTGTTCGCCACTACTCCGTTTTTTTCTCGGACTCTGGCTCGTCGGAGCTGTCGGCTGATTTGGCCTTTTCTGCTTGAGCTTTCGCGTCCGCCTCTGCTTGAGCTTTCGCATCTGCGGCGGCTTTCGCTTTCGCATCTGCCTCTGCTTTCGCATCTGCCTCTGCCTTCGCTTTCGCGTCTGCCTCTGCCTTCGCTTTCGCGTCTGCCTCTCGCTTGGCTTTGGCATCAGCTTTCTCCTTTGCCTTTGCTTTGGCCCTCGCCTCGGCTTTGGCCTTTTCATCAGCGGCTTGTTTGGCTTTCGCTTCAGCAGCTGCCGCGATCTCTTCCGGTGTTGGATAGATCGGGAAATCACTAAGCATCATGCCCCGGTCAACCACCCACACGTTGCGGAAACGAACTGGGTCACCATGGTCCTGCAATCGTGATGGCAACAGGATCGGTTCTTCTGGCTTGCCTGCCCCCGTCTTGTTGGGGAGCTCGACATTGTCTTGAACTTTCACGCCGTTCAGCCAAGACGTGATACGGGCGTTCCTTGTTTTGCTGCCATCAGCCGCCCAGCGTGGTGCCGTCAACTGAATGTCATACGTCTGCCACACCAACGGCGGCAAACAAACATTCACCTCAGGTGCGCGAAACCGATAAAGTGCCCCGGCACCATTGATCAATGGATCTTGTGCGAATGAGTCCAAGATTTGGCATTCATATCGGCTCTGCAAATAAACACCGCTGTTGCCACGGCTTTGCTCTCTAGCCTCAGGCATGTATGGCAAACGAAACTCTACGTGCAGATTGAAGTCTTGGAACATCGGCTTCAGATCGGCACCCTCCATCAACAAGCCCTCGTCAGTCATCTGTGCCTTGGTGAAATGATCTAGATTCGTGCCATCGAACAAGACCATCGCGCCCTCCGGTGGTAAAGCGCCCAACGTCGGGCTCACCCGCTCAATTCGTGCTAACTTGCCAAGGCTTCTCCCTTTTCGATCGACCAGCAGGCAGCCGTCTTTCTCGACAAAAATAGCCCAGGGCCCACCGGAGAGGACGACGAAGTCGCCAGAACGCCGGCCCACCATACGAATGGGATCAGATTCATGAGCCTTTTGGCCTGGCAGCCCACCATAGAAGGACAATGCGTCGAACTCATCCCCACCAATCGCGCGGATTTGCAAACCTAACATTCGTGTCTGCTGGTCCCCGGTAAAAATCTCGCCTACGAACTCACCCATCGGTGCAAAATTTGGATCTTTGGTGGGGGTCTCGGTATAAGCCGGACCCTTGCCGGGGATTCGTTGCTGAGCGGCTAACGGAGCAGCAAAGCCGGCAACAAAAGCCAAACTCACCATAAATCCAACAGAGAATCGTCGCATGTCGATCACAGACTGGGGGGATAGAGAGGGGACAGAAGGATACCTCTACTTTAGTTCCGCGTGCGGCGTTTTTGTAGCGGAAGCAACTGAGCAACAGCATTTTCGCTGTGTTGGCCAGGGCACCCAAAACACTGCGCCGACAATGAAAATCGCCAAACAGCAGAGAAACTGGTTCTCGAACTCGCTGCAAATGCCCACGCAACACAATCCGATGTAACCTTTAAGCATCCAGTATCGATGCTAAATCTTTGCCCTCTCCATCACGAACCAATTGAAAATCCTCGCCATCTTCCGTCGCCGCTATCCATTATGATGACGGAACTTGTTTTCCCTCGATTTTGAAGAACCGATGCGACACTCTCTGCTGTTTTCACTGCTCGCTGTCCT
>JAYZAR010000276.1:0-27635 GCA_036339635.1 Planctomycetota bacterium
CGATCAGTCATTTTATTGACCACCCCACTAACCCCCCGACCGACACGCGTAAAAACCTTGTGGCGGGGTTTTTGAGCGCACACCTGGGGGGGGGTATACAGAATCGACTCCAGGATTTCACGCTTACTGAAGCGGCGGGAAATCCCTGACAGCGAGGGCCCAATGGCTTCACCGTAGTTACCGAACTGGTGACAAGTGGCACACTTGGCTTTGGTGTAAGCGGTACGGCCATGCACGGGGTCACCAAATTTACCCTTATCACTGTCAAGGTATTCGACCAGTTGGTCAAAGTCCCATTTCGAATTATTCTCCTGTGGCAGTTCGGCAGCCGGCCGATCTGGATAGGTTTGGGCGTACCAAGATTGCCAAGGTGCCATCGACCTAACAATCTCCTCGGTGTCACCCTCGGAATCATCGACAGCAGGTCGCTCCATGCCGGTCCAATGCTCCAGTAACGACTCGGCGTCTTTGAAGGAAGTTCCTTTTTCTTGAGCACGCAAGCCAAGCAAAATGAGATGTCGGATTGCCATTGGGTCATCCGTCGCCACCGACACCCCGCGTAGCGCCCGCAGGACCTCAGTCGCGACTTGGTCTTCAACAACATTTAAACTGCGAACCAGGTAATCCCAATTCTCACCTTCAGGTGCTTGAGCTAAAGCCATCGCAAGGACCGGACGCCGTTCTGGCTCATTACGCCACAGCGATCTCAGGTAAGCACCCGATTCGTCATCCTTCGCGGTCGCCAGCATTGCAACGATCCCGGTACGAAGCCGCCGTTCCAAATCACCAGGCTGGGGATTTTCGACGAGTTGTTTATCGAGGTTACGCAGTAGCTTCGCGGTCGGAGTGTCGATTGGCCGCGGCAATTTGTAAATCGCCGCCAAGGCTGCATTTCGCCACACAGCACCTTGCTCAAGGATCGCTTGAACATCCTCTTCTGATAACCCGGAAGCAAAGTCCCGCGTTGCTGCCATGATATACATCGACAACGAGGTTGATGGCGTGCTGCGGGCCACGTTTTCGTAATACTTCAACAACTCGTAGCGTTGCTCGGCATCCCAATCCTCGGACAAAAATTGCAGGCACATTGCTACCAACGTGCGATCGACCTCGGGATTATCACTTGCCAAGAATTCGATGGCTCGCCCAGCGACCTCGTCGGCTTGCAAATAGGCGATCAAGCGAATCAGCTCGTGATTCATGCGATGATCACCCGCTGGAAACTCCTCGGACAATTGATCACGCAGAGCAGTGACTTTCTCGGGATCAATTTCACCCCGATGCAATGCAACCTGGCACAACCGCAATGCATCGACGAAGTCAGCGTCACTTAGAAAATCGGTCATCAAATTACTGACACTTGATAACACTTCCATGCAGGTCGATTCGCTCGGGTCAGTCGTGACCAGCGCCAGCCCACCAACGATTCGAACGCGTATTTCGGAACTTTCAAGGACCTTGTTACGCCAATCCTCCACGGGCATCCGCTCCAAGACGCGACGGGCAGCGAAGGCCAACGTGCGATCTTCTTCGTCAAGCAAATTGATCACCGAATCGACGTCCTCCGGCAATTTCCCGCTGCGTAAGATGCCCTCGCAGGCTGCCCGTCGAACTCGGGCGTCCTGATCTTCGAGCATTGCGATCAAACGTTTTGCTGTGCGACGCTCTGAATGCAAGCCCATCAAATAAGCAGCCTTTGCTCGCACCGATTCGTTTGGCGTTGCACTCAATTCCAAAATCAAGTCTTCACTTGGCACTGGCCCAAACAACTGCATCAAATCGAGCGCTCGTGTCCGGTAATGAGCGGGGTTGTCGTTGCTGTAGGCGACGCCCGCAACGAGGGCTCCCCATTTATCACCCAACTCGCGTTTGATCGATGCGATCTCCTGGCGAGCCCAAGCTGATTCTAATTGCGGTTGACGAATCGCCGCAGCGATTCCACTGCCCAAGTTTTTCATTCGCTCGGGAATCGTTCCCTTGTAAATCACTCGGTAAACACCGCCGCCCGTACCACGACCGCCGGTGCAGAAGTAGATCGATCCATCAGGTCCAACATCGAGATCCGTGACATTGAGTGGCTGACCTCGAAGGAATACTTCACTGTCAGCAATGTAGCCCGCGCCTCGCGGCTTCAAACGAACATTCAAAATGCGTCCTTCAGACCAATCCGCCAAGAACAATGAGTTGTGGTACCGAGTCGGATACATGTAGTGCTCATAGCAAACCGCCCCGGTGGGACTGCCGCGACCTGTGTCCAACAAATTAGGCAGGCGATCAAAGTAATGCTCAGGCCATTTTGCCCAACCCGTCCGCCAACCGAACTCACCACCCTCGGTCACATCAAACAAAGTTGTCGGCCGGTACCAAGCCGTATCCACATCGGCTTCCATGTCAGCGTCGTGAACAAACATGCCGCCGCTCGGGTGAAAAACAAGGTCGTAAGCATTTCGCAATCCACCGGCCATTCTCTCGACGACCGAACCATCGACGTTCGTCCGAATAATCGTTCCGCCAGGGGCTTTGATGCCACGCCCATGTCCAGCAGGGTCTTCGTAGCGAGGCAGCAGATCCCCCTCATACACGTCTCGCAACGTTTCACCTTCGCCCCCCTCACCAATCGCTTGGGAGTGGCTGCCAACTGCGACGTAAATCATTCCATCGGGACCAAGCCTTAAGCCGTGCGGACCATGCTCGCCGGCTGGACCTTTGAATTTCACAATTGGACGAACCTGCTCCAGTGTTCCATTCCGGTCGGCATCGGTTAATCGGTAGAGCGCGGTTCCATCAGGGCCATCACCAGTCACGAATACTTCGCCGTTAAGCGCTAGGATGCCGTGGCAAGATTCGACTTGGTCGCAGTAAGTACGAACATGCTCCGGCACGCCATCTTTATCTTTATCAAACACCAACAGCAGCGGACCACCTTCTTGCGAAAGAATAATGTGCCCGAATTCGTTAAACGTCATCGCTATCACTGATCCGACTTTGGCATCGTCAAGCACACGCTGAACGCCAAAGCCTTTTTGAATCTGAAACCGCTCCTGCTGCTCTGCCTGCTTTTCGGCCACCACATCAACGTCGCGATCCCAGGGCACTGTGTCGCCAAGCTTGCCGAAGGTCGTGGCGGAACCCCACAATCGGTCATTAAACACCGTCGTTTCGAACATCGGGTTGTCCTCGGTGCTGGTACGCCAAGAAGCATCGGTGCTGAAATTGAACCACTTCTCACCCTGCAGCGGTCGCACTGAAACACGAGCCGCGAGAGCCGCCGTTGATCCGTGCGTGTTGAGGACGCGAACAGCAACGACATTTCGTCCAATCTCGAGGTAATCGGTAATATCGAATTGCTTCAACTGTCTAGCCGATTTCCCCGTCCCCAACAGTTTCCCATTGACAAACAATTCGAAGCGGTCGTCGGCCGCAATCTCGATCCGGCCCTCTGATTTGACTCGCATATTGATCGGTTTACGAAACAAACAAATTTCGCCTTCAGCAACCGGCTGCCCGAGCGAGCGACCATTTGCCCAAATCCATTCAGCCTCCTCGGCATGAAGGGACGAAACCGAAGCGACGGTCAAAAGCAGCAAAAAGTTGAAAATTTTGCGGAGCGGAAAGCCTTCCATGGCACTTCATCGATTAATGGGAACGTATGGGGTCCACAGCTGATCTGGGAGATTAGGCGGACCAGGCGGTTCAATGCAAGATCAACCCAAAAGCCGACACCCCTTTCCCCAAAAGTCGGTGCCGCATGCCGAGACACCCATCCGATTGATTACTGCCCCCCCTTTCTTGGTAATCACTACACACCCAGTAAGCGGAACTCAACTAAAACGAACTTCGCTGCTCACCCAAAAGGCCTAGCTTCTCACCAACAGCGCCGGCTGGGTCGATCGGCGAATTGTTATGATTGTCGCTTCAACCGTAGTGGGGAGGTAATCGGAATGAAATGGCGTGGCCGAAGGCAAAGCGACAATGTGGTCGATCGCCGCGGCAGCGGTGGCGGCAAAACGGTCGTCGGTGGCGGACTGGGAAGGATTGTTGTTCTGATTTTCTTTATCCTGCTCGGTGGCGATCCCCAAGCACTACGGCAACAAGTCCAGCCGAATCCGCACGCCGCAGCCTCGGCCGGAGAACCCCTCAAACTCTCGGAAACAGACCGAGAACGGGGCGAATTCGTCGCCAAGATCCTGGCCGATTCCGAAGATGTTTGGAATCAAATATCCCGCCAAAGCGGACTCCGCTATCTCGGGCCGAAACTTGAACTGTTCTCCTAACAAACCCGCTCTGACTGCGGGCTGGCAAGTTTCGCCTCGGGACCGTTTTACTGTCCCGCCGATCAAACGGTTCACCTCGACACTGCTCTCTTTGATCAAATGGAAAAAGAACTGGGCGCACCAGGCGACTTCGCCCAGGTTTACGTGATCGCTAACGATGTTGGCCATCATGTCCAAAAAATGCTTGGCAAAACCGACGAGGTCAATCGTCTTCGCGGACAACTTCCGCCAGCAGAGTACAACCACGATTCGGTCATGCTGGAACTGCAGGACGACATTTATACCGGAGTCATGTTTCACCATTCTCAACGACAGATGAAAATCGTCGGAGCGAGCGATATCGAAGAAGGCATTCAGACCGCATCGGCGATCGGTGACGACACCCTTCAAAAACGCAGCCAAGGCTACGCAAATCAAGAAACGTTCACCCACAGATCAAGCGCGCAGTGAGTCGGTTGGTTCATGAAAGGCTTGAAAACAGGCGACCATGTCGAGGGTGACACATTCAACGCCAAGCAACTTTGACAGACCGTCACCCGAACTCCATTGTTCCGAACTCTGCGTTCGGTTTCGATGCCGTTGATGTTCTCGCTGTGCCGCTGTGACCTTGCGCTGCCCCAGCCCCCAAGTCACAGCCCCCAAGTCACAGCCCCCAAGTCACAGCCCCCAAGTCACCGGAACCGAACCGCGAAACAAACCTCCACGCGGTTTCTCGCTACTTGCCGAACGTCAATCGAGACAGGATTCCATCGCTCGATTGTTGACCGCCACTGCTGAATTAAATCGAGTGCGTCGTAATCACCGATCTTCATCGTTAGCAGCAGACCGCGGAAATCGGTCCTCGTGTTGGCGACGATATTCTCAACGGTGACAAGCGTTTTTTCTGGCCGAACGTTTGAATCGACCAACATCCACTGCGCACCACGAAATGTCTTCCGAGGCAGATCGCCAGCGCGAGCACGCAAGTGCTGGAAATTAGGATGCTTGGCAACACGCGGGTCCATCTCGGCGGGATCGACCCCGATCACCTGCATGCCCAATTCCAACAATCTGCCGCAAGCTCCACCAGGTGCACTACCAATCTCAACCACCAGGTCACCAGGTTGCATAGGAAAACCGCTCCAGGCAATCGCTTCAGCCGCCTTGTAGTAGGCCCGCGAAATCGGTTCGTAACGGGGAGAAATGGGCTGGACCGCCGCCGGCCACCGTGTCGGCCAAGTCTGCGCCTGATGCGTTCCAAAAAACCAGTGGGAAGGATCGACCAAGACAATGTCCAGCACACGACTCCCGGGCTCAGCGATGCGGTTGGGAGCATCACAACGCAACCAATCATCGCCAATCGCCGCAAACACTTCATCGGCGACTGCCCTCGAAATTTCATCCAACCCCGGCTCGAAATCAAATCTGCCAATCGGCGCCCGATCCTTTGACCAGACGTGCAACTCATCGAACACCTTGCCTCGCGGCCGAACACTTGCTGCTGAAGAGGTTGACGCGGAGAAAGCGACCAGCGATTCTCGCAGCGCATCGAGATGGCTGATCGCCATTTGATTGCGTGACTGCCCAAGTGAATGGGCAGCCGTGCGAATAAAAATCCCGTCCGGTAATGGAGCGTTGAGTTGGTCGTTTTTGGCAGTGACAAATCCCGGCCGCGAGAAGGCAAGCCGCCAGCCATATTCTGTCATCGAAGATTTGACCGCATGCTCTGCACCGCAGGCGCAGGTCAGAATCGCAAAACTGGCATCGGTCATGGCCGCTTCCTATTCATCAGCACGTTGGGAGGTTTCAGCACGTTGCTGAAATTGAAGGACGCGTTCTCGGACCCCCGGGATCAGCCGCATCGCATTCTCGTGATACAGCTTTCTAAGTGAATCGTCCGGCAACTTGATGCCGTGTATCTGCCAAAAACCCTGAGGCGGTGGAACCTTTTCGCTGTAATCGAACGATTCATCATGGGTTTCAAAAAATCGCCAATAGGTACGCACGCGTTGTTCAGGAAATGGACCATCCGTCCCAAACAAAATCCGGTCGGAGTACTTGATCAAGAATTCACGGGCCGTGAAAGGTTGACGCCCAAGCTCGGCGATTCGTGAAGCCGGCTCAATCCACAAGTTAGGGTACTTATCCAACCACTCACTGACTTGCTGTAAATCCTCCGCGTGATTCGCCACATGGGCGCCGATGAACTGAGTTTTGGGATGCCGGCCAATCACTCGATTCCGCGCTTCCAGCAGCTCGAGTCGAGTCGGGAACCCTTCGCCATAGAAACTCCAATCTGGGTGACGACTGAGCTCTTCCCATCGCTCGTTGGTCTCATCAATCGGTTCAAAGAAGGCAGCGGGATCAGCCGTGTGAATAATCACCGGGATACCCAACTCACCACAAGCTTGCCAGATCGGATCAAAGCGCTGATCGTCAACCGCGATCAAGGACCCATCAGGGTTCCGATAACGGAGACCAAACTGCTTAAAAACTTTCAATCCACTGATTCCCTCGCGAACGGCCAAGGCCAGCTGGCGCGCCGTTCTGTCGCCGAAGCCAGCTTGATTGCAGGCCCAAGTCGATGGCTGGTTCTCTGCACCATCACCGAGCCAATCTATGTTGGCAAAAATCACAAACCGCTCACGATACCGAGACCACAAATAAGTCTGGTGATGCTCTAACTGCGGACCCAACATGCCATCCAACGAGGCGCAGACAGCGATCTGATTGCGATTCATTAATTCCACATAATCATCCAATGCCTCTTCATTATCGTGCAAACGACGGTGAAAGTGCGTGTGCACATCAACAGCAACAAATTTGGCACTTGTTTTCAGGTGACGCTTGACTCGCAATTGACTCTGCGGACGAAAATTACGCAGCAACAGCTCGCGCCCATCGCGGCCGTTGAGGATCTCCTCGATTTCAACTGCGGGATCTTCAGTTGCGGGATCTTCAGTTGCGGGGGGTTCAACTGCGGGTTGTCGAATTCCACCAGGTCCCTGACCAAACATGGGGGCTGGCCCAACCAGCAAAGCGACCAGTCCGGTGACCCAGGCGGTCACAGCGAACGATCGCAATTCGGCTACAATCTGGCGTAGAGTAGAACATCGCGGTTTACACATCGGGCAAATTCACACGGGGACGGAACGATTCGTTTTCGGCGGGTTGGTTAATGGAGGATTCAGACAACGGCGTGGATAACGAAGAAACCGAATTTCAAACCGTGGGCGGTCAATCAACCAGCAAGAAGCTGTCGATCCAAGCGACCACACCGCCAGCCGAAGTCCCAGGCTACCGATTGAATCAGTTTCTGGGAGCGGGTGCATTTGGCCAAGTTTGGGTGGGTCGCGACTTGAATACCGGTCGGCAAGTAGCCGTCAAGTTCTACCTTCATCGCGGTGGCGTCAATTGGTCGTTACTCAGCCGCGAGGTAAAAAACCTGGTCCAGCTCTCTGCCGATCGGTACGTGGTCCAAGTTTTGGAAGTGGGCTGGGACGCCGATCCACCCTACTACGTCATGGAACTAATCGAAGGTGGGTCGCTGGAAGACTTGCTACGAAGCCGCCCTCGACTGCCCGTCGCCGAGGCCGTGGAAATGTTCCGAAAAATCTGCACAGGATTGAATCGGTGCCATGCGAAAGGTGTGCTGCACTGCGATGTCAAACCTGCCAACATCCTGTTGGGGGACGATAGTGAGCCCCGTCTGGCCGATTTTGGGCAGAGTCGTTTTTCCGACGATCAGTAACCAGCTTTAGGAACCATGTTCTACATGGCACCAGAGCAAGCCGAGTTGAATGCCACCCCCGATGCAAGCTGGGATGTCTATTCCGCCGGTGTCATCATGTACCGAATGGTCACAGGCAGCTTACCCTATCGTGACCGACACCTGCTCGAGAGCCTGGACTCCGCCGGTTCACTGAAAGAAAAACTGCACCACTATCGGTCCACGATTCGTTCGAGCCCAATCCCCAACGAACATCTGCAAAGCAGCGATGTCGACCGCTCCTTGGCGCGGATCATCTCGAAATGCATCGCTGCCAATCCTGAAAATCGTTACGCCAATGTGCAGCAAATCCAGCAAGACCTGCTGCGACGTGATGCAACCCGTTTACGTCGCCCGCTGATGCTACTGGGCATCGTTGGCCCACTGCTGGTACTGTTGGCCACAACTGTGTTCGGATCACGAAGTATTCAATATGCGAGTGAACAAGCTCTAGAAGCCCTGCGCAAAGAAGCAACGGGCAGCAACCAGCTAGCAGCCGCGTTCGCCGCACAGACACTCGAAGCTGAAATCGAACGCTATTTCCAATTATCGCGGGACGAAGCGAGCTATCCACCGTTTATCACCCAATTGAAAACCACCTTGCAATCAGAAACGATCAGCCAATCGCTGGACGAAATTGTGGCGATGAAAACGCCGTTCAATACACTCGGTGATACCGTGGCACGCCAACGGCTCCTTGCTGTCGAAGCACGCCAGCAGCTTGACGTCATACTGGCAGATCGACTAAGCCGTTACTCTCAATCGAATAATTCTCAGCAGCCACGGCTGGCCACGATGTTCGTCACTGATGCGAAGGGAACGATCCTCAGCATCGCCTACAACGAACCGATTAATAAAGCGGAAAACAGCGCAGGAAAAAACTTCTGCTATCGAACCTACTTCCATGGTGGCAGTGTTGATCTGCCGAGAGAGAAAACCGAAATCGGCGAGGTCGATCCACTAACCTGGACTCACCTTTCAGCTGCTTTTCAAAGTACGGCAACGCGTCTCTGGAAAGTTGCAGTTAGCACTCCAATCTACTTTTCGGATGCAAGCAAGACACCCGATGCTTTGTTTGTTATGACCATCAACCTAGGTGACTTCCGACTGCTGCAAAGCAAGCAAGGAGGGAACCAGTTGGCCGTTTTAGTGGAAGCACGCGAGGGAATTGCACAGGGAACGATCTTGCAACATCCCCTGATGGACCAGCGGCGTTTGGGGGACAGAAAACGAGGAAGCAAAAAATATCAGATCAAGCCGCAAACCATGCAACTCCTGCTGCAAGGCGGTGACGTTGATTACGAGGATCCATTGAGTGAAGCCAACGATGGCGATTCGTTCTCCGGGACTTGGATCGCAACGATGCAACCCGTCGCAGTCCCGCAACGCCCAACCGATGGGGAGACCGATTCAGACCGTGGCCACACGAACTCTGGTGGTGAAACGGACCTGCTCGTGATGGTGCAATATCGCTTGGCAAAAGTCTTGGAACCGGTCGATCAGATGCGTCGGGCGTTATTGTGGGAAGGGGCTGCAGCCATCAGTTCCATACTGGCCGTTACCCTGACGTTGTGGTTCTTGGTTCGCCGCACCGGGAATAACAGTTCCAGAAGCCGCCCGAAACAGCCGTCAAAATCGGCAACCGAAATCGAAACGCTGACATGGAAGTGATTGCAACTCGGCTGGCAGTACCGAACAGGCCGCATCGGATTTGGCGAAGAATAGCTGAACACAGAGGTGTCGACCGCCACCTCAGACACACCACATATGCAACCAGTCATGGAGATGCCGCAGCCACTCATCCCATCCCCACTTCTTGATTCGCATCACCGTCGTCTGGTCAGGTAATTCAACTTCCGGCACCTCGGCTGAACCAGCAGAGACCAGCATAGCTCGGCAAAAAAAGGTTCGCCCGAGCTCCTCAACACGACCTTGCCACTGGTCGACTCCAAGCGTTTGCTGAAAGACGCTCCCCTGCCTGATCTGCTCACGAAGAATCACCTCGATCATTTGCCGCTCCGGCTTCAGCGGGTCTGAGTCCGCCCCGGTACACCAGATAAAATAAAAGCAGAGCGAATCTTCACCTAACCACTTTGTGAGCTGCTGGACCAGGACACATAAACACGCCAATAGCAAAACAATACGCTGGACAGGCAACTGATCGTCTTTGAATCGCGCGGTCTTCAAATCGCAAGTCAGCACAAACGCGAAAGCCATACGTCGCCTCAGAAAGAAGCTCTCGTCGCGAGAATAATACAACAACTCGTGTCGAGCGTATTTGACGTCGAAGAGATCAGGCCGCTCGGAATTGTCCATGTAGGCCAACTCAGAGCGAACCAAGTTTTCGAATGTCCCGCGATTCGTAATCGAATGAAAACCACCGATCGGATACTGATCATCCTGCCGCAAATGAGTTGCTATCGAACTCTGATGCCCATTCACCCGCGGACGCCGTGATGGAATCTCGCTACGCAACAAATCAGCGGTCTGCAAGACCTGCCTGATTGCAATCCGCTGCCCTAAGGGTGCAACAGCAGTACCCGATTCCAACTCAAACAAATCCTCCGGTCCGACCACGTCACCCACACGTCGGATCACGTTTACCAGGTGATCCAACTGATCAACAATCAGGCTGGAAAGCCCCTTCTGCTCGACCGAATCCCAGGCATCCTGCAACACTTCGACTGCCGGCTTTTTTTGCAAACTGTCAATGACGCCCGGGCTCAATAGGGTTCCAGTGAATTGAACCCGTTCGAAGAGCCGACTCAGGAAATAAGCGACCGCTTGTTCCCGCTCGCGCCCCTGGTAATTGAGCAGCAAATCGGCTGCCCGCAGCCGAGCTTGGTCAGTCGCGAATTTGCCCAACACATAATCCTCGTACCGGCGACTCAATGTGTGCTCAAGACCGGAAACGACTGGTAATCGGGTGGCGAAGACAACATCACGGTGTGAGGTCAGCATACCACCAATGTCGACAATAAACCCAAGTGGTGGAAGCGCGTTGCCTTGACCGGCCAACTCTTTTGCCCACCTCAAAGTCTGAGTCAATCGACCACTTGTCATCGGTGCGATGCGAGAGACCAGCAACCCCTGCAACAAGTGTGAGCGTGCCATCACTGGATCGCGAATTTCGAACATCCGATCTCAGCCTGCAAATGCCAGAGTTAAAGTTTGATTTGCGGTTAGCCGGTAGCCGCCCAAGCATTCACCTAACCTACTTTCTTAACCACTCAACCAAGATTCAATCATTCAATCCTAAAAATCTGGCTCACAAAATCGAATTCACTGGCTCACAGCGTTGGACCAACAGTCCAAGGCACAAATTCGTGGTCCCCCAACCCCAATTTTTCACTGCAAGTTTTTTTTCCACTGGCGACGGATAGCAGGAACTCAAAGAAGCGATCACCGACGAACTGAACATCTTCACCTTCCACGATCACGCCTGCATCCAGATCCATGTCTTCATTCATCGATTCAAAGAGGGGAGTGTTCGTCGCGATTTTGATGACGGGACTTGGCTTGCAACCAAAGCAACTCACACGACCGGTGGTGAACATGACCAAGTTTGCGCCGCCAGCAACTTTGCCCGTTACGCTGGCGGGATCGAATCCCGGGGAATCCATCACGACCAGTCCTTTTGCCGTGATCGGGTCGGCATATTCATAGACCGCCTCGAGCGCTGTCGATCCACTCTTTGATACCGCCCCCAAAGATTTCTCGGTAATCGTACTCAAGCCACCTGCTTTGTTACCGACCGACGGATTGTTGTCTAACTCACTGCCAAACATACCAACATATTTTTTCCACCAATCGATACGTTCCAACAATTTAGCTGCGATCTCCGGCGACCGACTGCGACGCACCAAAAGATGCTCGGCCCCGTACAACTCGGTGGTTTCGGAAATCACCGACGTCCCACCGCAGGCGATCAACCGATCCGAAACGACACCAACCGCCGGATTCGCGGTCAGCCCGGAATATCCATCGCTACCGCCACACTCCACCGCGAGGGTCAAATGGGATGCATCCGCCGGCGACCGGGAGACCTCGTTGGCGCGATCGAGAATCTGCTCAACCATCGCCTCCGCTTTTTCGATCGTAGCCCGTGTTCCTCCTTCGGTTTGCATCGTCATCATCGGGATGCCATCATCACGCGTCAGTTGCCGACCATCCGGCGCGAAGAGCGAAACGATGCCGTGATGTTCACTCAAATAACCGGGAGTCGTTTGTTCACATCCGAGTCCGATGACGGCACATCCACCAACATTCGAATGATTCGAATAACCAGACAGGACCCGTCCAAGCATTTGATGCTTGGTGCCGTGATATTGCATCGCGCAGCCGGTCGTATGGGTCGCAGCAAACACGCCGTCTACGTTGGGCCAACGTTTCAACCGCTCAGCATCAAACCGCTCGACTACTTTGTGGCAGACCGAAGCACTGCAATTAACCGTTGACAAAATCGCCACGTAATTGCGTGTACCCACACTTCCATTTGGGCGATGAAAACCGTCGAACTGACGCTGCATCATCGTTGGCGATTCAGGTGGCGACACCTCACTTAAATCATCGGAAACAACATGATGATCAATCAAGTTGTGCGTGTGAACGTGATCCCCTGGTTGGATCGCTCCAGTGGCCAACCCAATCGGTTGACCATATTTCGTGATCGCTTCCCCTGCCGCAATCGGTTTTACCGCGACCTTATGTCCCGGCTGGATGTCAATCCGAGTGGTGATCTTGATGGACGCCGTCGAGATCGACTGACCGCGACAGAGCCGAGCCGTCGCAACGGCAACATTGTCGGATGAGTCCAAATGAACCAGGCCAGGATGAGGGGCGCCATCGGTCATTACGTCGTCAAAAAAGGGGAGTCGGGTCGGTCCGCGGATGCCCTATGGTACCCGCGACCGGAGCCCCACGTTAGTCACATCTCCAGGCACCAAATCGACCCGTGGTTCCTGACGCGGGAAGGTACGCGTATATTCGGGAGCACAGATTCGAGGAGTTCAAGGAAAAGGTTGGTTTCCCTTCATACCTGACCCAGCCATCAGGCCGGTCACTTGATTGACAGGCGAACCTTTTTCGTGATCGCAAGATCGACAAATACTTCGTTTCGCCGGTCGGAAAATCCGTTTTCCGACCGACATCTGTTTGCCGCGATCCCACCAGCAACGACCAAGTCGATGAAGATTCACGAATACCAGGGAAAAGAATTATTTCGCCGAGCTGGCGTACCGGTCTTGGAAGGGATCGTTGCCACCAGCCCTGACGATGCCGTCGCCGCCTACGAAAAACTTGGGGGGCCGATCGCCGTCGTTAAATCACAAATCCATGCGGGCGGCCGAGGAAAAGGGACGGTCAAAGACAATCCCGACCAGCGGGGAGTCGTCGTCTGCAAATCAGCCGATGAGGTCAGGCAGGCCGCGGAGGGTTTGCTCGGAAAGACCTTGGTTACGATTCAGACCGGGCCCGAAGGAAAGACCGTGAATCAGGTTTTCGTCGAGGCAGGCTGTTCTATCGCGCGGGAACTCTATCTCGGGATTGTGCTCGATCGGGCCTCAGCTAAACCTGTGCTGATGGTGAGTACCGAGGGCGGCGTCGAAATCGAAAAAGTCGCCGAGGAAACTCCCGAACTGATTTACAAAGAACACTTCGATCCGGCGATCGGCCTGGAGGCCTACCAGGTGCGTAAACTCTGCAAAAAGCTTGGGATCTCGGGCCCCGCCGCGAAGGCCGCCTTCAAATTCATGCCAGCGATTTGTCGTTTTTTCGTTGATTACGACTGCTCGCTCACCGAGGTCAACCCGCTCGTCATCACAACCGATGACCAGATGATCGCACTCGACGCAAAGGTCACCTTCGATGGCAACGCCCTCTTCCGCCATAAAGACCTACTCGGACTGCGAGACCTCTCCGAGGAAGAACCAAGCGAAGTTCAGGCTGGTAAATTCGGTCTGAGCTACATCAAACTCGACGGCAATATTGGCTGTCTGGTCAATGGTGCTGGCTTGGCAATGTCAACGATGGACATCATCAAATATCACGGCGGTGAACCAGCCAACTTTTTGGATGTTGGCGGTGGAGCAAACGCGGAGCAAGTCACCGAGGCATTCCGTATTTTGCTTTCCGATCCTGGATGCAAGGGCGTGCTAGTGAACATCTTTGGAGGCATCGCACGCTGCACCACAATCGCGGCAGCACTGATTGAAGCCAGCCAAACCGTTGGCTGTAGCGTTCCGCTGGTCGTCCGCTTAGAAGGCACGGAAGTGGAAGAAGGGCGAAAAATGCTGGCCGACAGCGATGTCAACATCATCAACGCTACCGACATCACCGACGCCGCCAAGAAAATCGTCGCGGCGGCAGTCTAGCAATCCGCTCACCTTATTTTTTCCCCGTCATTGTTTTCAGCTTAATCCCAACCCAACGAATCGGTCATGAGCATCCTGGTTGACGGTAACACGAAAGTAATTTGCCAAGGAATCACGGGCAACGCAGGTACCTTTCACACACTTGGGTGCCGCGATTACGGCACCCAGATGGTCGGCGGTGTCACGCCGGGCAAAGGTGGACAAGACGTAGAAGGAATCCCAGTTTTTGACACCGTCGAAGAAGCGGTCGATAAAACCGGTGCGGATGCAACGATGATTTTCGTCCCTCCACCATTCACAGCAGATGCGATCCTGGAAGCCGTCGATGCCGGGATCAAAGTGATCTCGGCCATCACCGAAGGCGTGCCTGTACTCGACATGGTGCGGGTTTATGAAAAGGTCAAAGCGAGCGATTCGGTTCTGATCGGGCCCAACTGCCCCGGTATCATCACACCCGGCGCTTGCAAGATCGGGATCATGCCAGGATATATCCACAACCCGGGCAAGATTGGAGTGATGAGCCGCAGTGGAACGCTGACCTACGAGGCTGTTTGGCAGACCAGCAACCTAGGCCTCGGACAAAGCACTTGTGTGGGACTCGGCGGCGACCCCATCGTCGGAACCAACTTCATTGACCTACTGATCCGATATCAGGAAGACGACCAAACCGAAGCGATCCTCATGATTGGTGAAATCGGTGGCTCCGCTGAGGAAGAAGCGGCGGCATTCGCCAAAGAAAATGTAACCAAGCCAATCGCCGCATTCATCGCGGGCCGGACAGCTCCTCCCGGGAAAAGAATGGGACACGCGGGTGCGATCATCAGTGGTGGCAAAGGAACCGCCGATGAGAAAGTTGCCGCCTTGGAAGCCGCGGGAATCGTCGTGGCCCCAACGCCAGCCGATATGGGTGACGCAGTTGTCAAGGCGATCGCAGCAAAATAGAAATGCTCAATCAGCCAATTTTGCACTTGAAAACGCCATCCGTCGAATCGGTGGCTGCGAATCAGATTTCACCCGGTGCTAATCTGCAATGCACCGAAATCGCACTCCAAGCGGACTTTGTCGCTACTTCATGAGCTTCAGCAGGAAATAGCCGGTCAACAACCCCCGCGCCGACCAAAACACCGTGCGGATCCAATTGGTGTTGACCAATTTTCGATAGATCGCCCCGTCAAACCCTTCCATCAAACGGTTGTGACAAGGAACCTGCAGCAAAGCCGTCGACAGCCAAATGGCGATCACCAACGCGATGCCCAACCACGCGGCCCATTTTGGAAAACCAACAGGAGCACTCATCAAAAGCAAGCCCGCCGTCACAATCTCAATCAGCATCGGTACGCCAACGATAGGTGTGATCAATCGCCCATGGTCCGCTTCGTATTGAATGAACTTGTCCTGACCGACTCGGTCAAACAGGTTGTAGTGCACGATTTGCACCATCCAAATCAATCCAACCATGTACCAGGTCGCGAGCAAGTTAAAAACAAAAATTAGATTTGAGTTCATTGGATCGAATCAAGCCGTTCGCAGCCCAACAGATATCGAAGTGTTTGCGTTAAATCAGTGAATCGGTAGCGATACCCAGCTTTGGTGAGAATGCCCGGTTCAACCCTTGTACTTGCCAACAACAAAGCGTCAGCCATCTCGCCTAAGGCGGCACGGAGGGCGAATGCCGGCGCAGGAAAGATCGCAGGTCGCCCCAAGACACGAGCCAACGCCGACGCGAATTCCCGATTAGTGATCGGGTTTGGCGTAACGAAGTTGACGGGTCCAGAAATCGAATCATCTGTCATCACATGATACAAAGCGCCGATCACATCATCCAACGCCATCCAACTCCACCACTGACGCCCATTACCAAGGGCTCCACCCGCGAATTTTGCTGGCAGCAACATTTTCTGCAACGCGCCGCCGGTAGGTGACAATACGATTCCTAACCTCGCATTCACAACCCGAATGCCAGCTTCCACCGCAGGCAAACAAGCTTCTTCCCATTCCCGCGCCACGCCACTCAAAAAATCATTTCCGGGTGCAGAGCTTTCATCTAACACCTGGTCTCCTTGATCTCCGTAAATGCCCGTTGCCGATGCACAAATCAAAACCTTGGGTTTGTGTGACAACTTGGCCATCGCCTCGCAAAGCTGGCGAGTTTTCACCACGCGACTGTCACGTATTTCTTGCTTGACGCTGTCACTCCAACGCCCATCCGCAATTGACTTCCCAGCCAAATGAAAGACGACATCGACGTCGTTTAGTTTTTCTGCTTGCTCTTGACCGTTCCACACGGCAATCTCATTTGAATCCTGGCTGATCGATCGCACGAGGGGCCGAAACTCGTGGCCGAGTAGTGTCAGCAGCGATTTCAACTGGCCGCCCACCAAACCGCTACTCCCACTCACAGCGATCCGCATCGCCGCCGTGGGGCGATCAGCATGGAGTTGCAAGTCGTCTCGAGTCAGCCGATGCCGAAAGGCAAACATTCGCTCGATTGTCTTCAACGCTTTTCCGCCGCCGAACATCGCTCCTAAGGCACCGAGCGGTACTCGATACTCAATCTCATCTTTGAGGCTGCACCCCTCAGGCTCGGACTGAAACTCGTGACGATGATCCCAGGCTGCAAACGGTCCTGAGATTTGAGTGTCAGCAAATAGGCGTGGCGGGTCATATTCCGTGTGCTCTGCGACCCAGCGGACGGGGTACCCGAAGATCCTGGTGGTCAGCACAACGCGACTGCCAACGTCGAGGCTGCCGTCACTCCGCTCGATCTCGACCGATTCCCAAGGTGGAACGAGTCGCTGGAGGGCGCCAGGTCGTTCGTGATAAGCGAAGGCCTCTTCCACCGGCACTGGAAGGGAAACGGTCGCCGCATACTTTTTGATGTGACCCATGATGCTCCAATGAGACTGCTAGATTTGGGTCCGATATTGTTATCGCGTCGGCAAGGTCAATCGCGATTCCAATGTCCAAACCGATTTTTCTTTTCCGCCGCTGGTTGAGGCGGCATCGCATCGAGAGTCGAGATTCCCTCGCTATAAAGCATTTCTCCGCTATAACCATCGTGAAAGCTGACGACGATTTGTGGCGCGTCATACGCCAGAAACTGATATCCGGGCCCTTGCTTTCGCCCCGCTTTTACGACGTTATTAATTGATACCACCGCGTATACCGTGTGGCGCTGTCGCAGATAGTGAACATTATCGGGATATCCACCCAACCATTTGATTTTGATTTTCCGGCCTTCGCTGTCAAACCATCCACCCAGGGGTGGCAAACCTGCCGTGCCAATCGGATGGTTCGCTGAATTGACCGGCGAAACCAAGAACTCCCAGACGTTGTCGGTTATCTGGGCTGCCATCGGGTGATGAACATCACCGGTCAATAACAGGACCGGTTTTTCGATTGCATCGAGCACCTCCGTCAACGCTTCACGTTCGTGGACGTATCCGCAATAACCGTCCCCCTTTGACTCGGTGGAATCTCCGCGCATGTGATAGGCACTGTGGTAAATGAACCAGGGATCCGGCGAAATGACGATCAAGAAATCCGCAGTTGATTGTGTAACCGTCTGGATAAACCACTTCTTCTGAGACTCACCCATCACATGCCGATCGGGATCGTGCGAATGGTCGACACCCTTCCACCTTGATCGCTCACCGCGCGTATCAATGAATAAGAAATGGCAGTTCCCAACGACGCGATCAAAGTAATGGTGCGTACCAATACTGTAAGGGGCCAATCCCGACTGCTTGGCCGGTCGATCTAATCGCAGGCGATTTTTATCAATCAATTCTTCGACGCGATAAACACCAACATTGCGTCCACCTCGTGTCGCCGCTTTCGGCTTGGAGTCACCCTTCAGAAAAGGACCGATGTGTAACGTACTTATCTGATCGAGTCGCAAGGTTGAAAAATTGGCGGCAGCATCGTGCAAAACATCCGATCCTGCCTGCAGCTGTGACTCGCCAAAACGAATTTCAGAGCGATGCGGGTGAGTCCCGTTGCTCCAATCAGCGTAATACTGCCAGACTCGCAGAGCCGGGTCCCTAACCAAATAATTGCCGTCACCCAGGCCAATCTCACCGCTACCGTCAATGTTGTCGGTCACCTCGTGATCGTTGTACATCGTCAGCAGTGGAACGTGCTTTAACAAGCGATTAAGTGACCGCCCACGCTGCAAGTAAAGCTTGTAATTATTTTCGATCCCCGCAACCGAGCCATTGATTGTTTCCTCGTAGGTGTAGTCACCATTGACGATGTGAAAGGCAACACGATGCCGATGCCTCCTCCAGATCGTGTCAAATGCGGGTGGATTGGGGTAAATACCATATGTTTCGCCAGGGGATCGTTGCCGCTGGCAAGCACCTATTGAAAAACTGAAATTAAATTTACCGTCCGGGTTAAACGGATGGGCATAACTTGTTGCATCGGGAAGAGTGCGAAACGTTGGCCAAGGATCGCGATAATCGCCACGAGTGTCGATTAATTCACCGCCAATCCGAATGGCATAGGCGTAAAGGGTATTGGCCTTCAAACCATCGATTTGTGCATAACCGGTGAAATCCTGTTCGGCAATCGTCTTTGCCGTTGTCACTCGGGCCGTATCGAAAGGTCCCGAGGAGGGTCGTACGAGCACATCGAATTCGATCTCCTTGCTCGCTCGCAACCAAACGCGGATCGAAGTCGACTGCAAATCTCCCAGCACTGGTCCGTGCGTCACCGGAGTACTTTGCATCGGAACCACATGATTGGCAACCGGATCGGGCCAAGTGAGGTCCTGTCCAACGCTGATCGAGCATGGAACAAACAGGAGGAGGCTGGAGAAAAGCTGCAGGATTCGCATGATGCCACTTTTGATGCGCGCGGATGGTTAGTCCGCTCGGAGCCAGGAGATCATGAGTACGAGAGGACCCCGGGTCCATGGAGCTCACGAATTGTTTAGGACGGCGAACTGATAGTCACGCCATGATATCCGTTATGGGCGTCCCTTCGCTGCGTTTCAGCGGGCGCCCAATCGGCGTGTCTTCTTCGAAGTCATGATCAACGCCCAGAGCAGAAAGCACCGTCGCATGAATATCAGCCACTGTCGTCACATCCGAAACATCGTCGAGAGGTCGAGCTGAATCGAGTTTGGGATCGGCCGCGGTCGCACCATAGACGGCCCCGCGACGAATTCCACAGCCAGCGAGGAGCGTCGAAAAACCATGTGGCCAGTGGTCACGTCCTTCCGCTGGGTTCAACGTCGGTGTTCGACCAAACTCACCACCGCATATCAGAAGCGTCGAATCGAGCATCTCACGCTCCTCTAATCGCTTCAGCAAGGATGCCAAAGCCGGATCGAGTGTCTCGCAGGCAGAACGTTGCAGCGAGTGGTTGGTGACGTGCGAATCCCAGCCGCTGAGCGTAACCTCTACACATCTCACTCCCACTTCGATCAACCGCGACGCAGCCAGGCAACCCCGCCCAAACCGGCTGTCGCCAAAGGCATCCAAGGTGGCCTTTGATTCCTGGGATACATCAAATGCATCGAGCTGATCACTCGACATCATGGTCAAAGCGGATTTCGTCGCTGTTTCATGAAGCGTACGATCCAAATCGAGATTCTTCAGTCGGCCCCGGCGAAACTCAGACTCTAACTTCCAAAGATCTTCTAAACGTTGATCGTATCTTGATTCGGCCACCGGTCGCCTCACATCAGAGACTCGTCCGGCCGGATCGTTGACTTTGAACGCGTCGAACTTGGCACCCAGATAGCCACCCCGGCCGGGTGAATTGCCAGGCACAATGGAAACGTTTCGTGGGATATCAGCACCCCGGTCATCCACATGGCACAACACAGCACCAATCGATGGATGCTTCAAGGTTGGATCGGGGCGGAATCCTGTTTTGACGTTGTAAAGCGCTCGTTGATGATCCCCTTCCTTGCTGGTTACGCTCCGGACCAGTGAGGCCAGATGCATTTGCTCGGCAGTCTGCGGTAGCAAATCTGAGATTTCGACCCCTTTAACGCTCGTTGGTATTGCTTTAACGTCACCGCCGATGCGACCGCCGGGATGAGGGTCAAACGTTTCTAACTGACTTGGCCCACCCTCGAGCCACAATAGAATCACATTTCGAGGCTTGGCAGGATCGTGCCGACCTTTTTCATCCGCCCACGCCAAGCGGCTTGCCAAGGCAGACATCAACGATCCACCAACGCCAGCTCCAAGCAGCGTCCGGCGAGACAGGTGAGCCGTCCGATCGCAGAGTCCTTCCCCGCCCGTTTCTAGTCGTTGCTGAATCATCATGCCAAGCCCACCATTAGTGATTCCAAGTTAGTTCGCTGCTATTGAGAAGCACCCAATACAGATCCTCGATCGCGTCTTCTCGATTGTTGGCTTCGCCCAAACGCCTGGTGAACAAGTCTCGTTCAGCATCAGTAGGGTAGCGATTCAAGACGCAAAGAAAAACAATCTCGACCACGTTTGCATCTTCTCCAGCGAACATGTTGATATGGGAAGTTGCATTGAGAATGGGGTTGGACTTGACCAGTTCACGGACCAGTTTACCGTTCATCATCATTAAACGCTGTGTGATCGTGATGTTATCAGAGGCAAGTTCCTCCTCGCCCATATCGCCGTAACGAGCCACAAAGTCATTGGTGTCACCGAACGTCTGCAATTGCAGAATTAACGAGGATTCACGATCCGTTTTCTTGATTCGGGCCGCTTGAATAATTGAGCCGGCCACCTGTTCGGAACGCAAACGTACGAGCGGAAATACAGCGTTTTGACGCTCGTGTTCGGGAGTCACCTCGAAACTCGCGCGACTGTCGACGCCAAACGCATCGGACAACGCAATCAGCCGAATCAAGCGGCGAATGTTAAACCCGTGAGCGACAAAATCATCTGCCAAACTCCCAATCATCGGGTCCATTGTTTCATCGAGTGGCAGGTTATCAACCGACTCACCCATTGCCTGTCCAAACATCAACGCCCAAACGTGACTAACGGCTGCCCTGGCAGCTTGACGATTTTTCGGGTGCGTTACCCATGTAGCCAACCGCTGACGAGGTGTTCCATCTACCGGTAACAACTCAGGATAAAATGGAACGTCTGGGTCAACGAACACTTCTTCGTCGGCGTCGAGATACTTGTACTCATAATCGACATCGCCCTCTTTAACTCCTTGCAGGCCACTCGTTTTTGCACTGGTGAAGAAAGCGGCGAGTTGATGAAAATCCGTCTGCATGCCCTCTCGCGGATCGGCAACGTCACCCAAGTTTACGTTCCCAAGAAAATCGTTGTGGCACTGCAGGCAATCAATCCTCAGTCCCAAGAACGCCCGCGAAGTTCTGGCAGCCAACCGAATTGGATCTGCTTGCCCATCGTTGCTGTCGAACGTGGCTGTCAAAAAATTCACCTGCGGCTTATCTGTCCACAATCCTTCGGCGGTGATCAAATCCTCCACCATTTGGTCGTATGGCTTGTTCGCCGAAAAAATCTCCGTTAACCAAATCCGAAATCGTCGTCGACGATAAACGACAAACTGCCCACCCTCGGTCCCGACCAAAAAACGTGTCCAGCGTTCTCCCCAATAGTTGTGAAATCTTGAATCGACCAGCAACCGATCAAGATGCACCCGAACTCGGATCGCCTCGGGGACTCGCTCGAGCTGGCGGATTTCCTCCAGCGATAAGCCATTGCCGATCAAGGCAAGTGACATTCGCCGGCAAATCGTCATCCAATCGGCTTTCTCCGCGGACGGTAATTGATGCTGCTCGAGCTTGTCTAATCGCACTCGGTTGATAGCCTCGACCGTCGACTTTATCGAAACAGGCAACACCCTGAGATCGGCCTCGAGTGCCTGGCTTTCTGTCGCAGCATTTGGTGACATCACATCAACCAATTCGCCAAGCCTGGCCTCGAGCCCGCTCCCGTCGGCAACTAGCTTGCCGCGCGGTTTATCCGAGGAAGAAAGGCCAGCGGCGAGATAGACAAAGGCCATGACCAGCAGCAGGCAAAACCAAGCCCAACGCATCGTGGCCCCGATTACTTGTTTCGCCGACTTCATAAGCTTGTTGACCGGGGAGACAGAAAGGGCAGTCGAGACATTTCTTCACAAGAGTTTATCAAGCGTCGCCACCGGAGCATTGATTCGTTTTGTAACATTCAATCTTGCCGATCTCGCAAAAAACAAGTTCCACCACGGCGAATGAGGCGACTGATTCGCCAAATGGGCAACAAGCCCAGCACATAAGATTAGTCAAACGGCCATCTTTTGGCCGCCTGCAGAGGCCGACTTTTGAAGTGCGGCTAAGATTTGCTGAGTTTCAAGTGCCTGCCGTTGCCATTGCTCGAGTGGCTGGTCGCTAGCGAGTAATTCGATCATTGCCCGCTCTTGGCTTCCCTCGAACGAGTGTTGCTCGACTTTTCCAGCCGCATCATGAATCCAGCAGCGTGTTGGACGTTCGGCCCAGGGCCTCGTAAAGTCATCACAGACCAGCGAGGCAGCGGTGCCCGCGATCTCAAACCACTTGCGAGTCGCGGTATCGTACCCGCAAGAAAGCGTGGCAGTGATGTCAGAATCAAACCACATCATCGCGGTAAGCCGCTGGGAAACTCCCTCACGAATCAGCACATCAGCCGCGACCTGCAACGGCAACTCACCAACTGCAAAACGTGCTAGCCCGGCGGCATACCAGCCAAGATCCAGCAAACAGCCACCACCAAGCAAAGGATCGAGTCGGTGATCGTCGGATTGAAAAGGTTGGTAGAACGAAACAGCAGCGCTCACATGCCGAACTTGGCCCAGACGCCCCTCCTGCAACCAACTTGCCGCAGCGGTGGTCCGAGGATGATGTAACCACCCGGTTGCGTCGAGCCAACGCACCTCCGCCTCGCGGCATACCTGATCGATTGCCTTTGCTTCCTGGTAAGTTGCCGCGAGCGGTTTCTCGCACAAAACGTGCTTGCCGACGTTGGCTGCAGCAATTGACCACTCCGCATGCAATGACGGCGGCAATGAAAGATAAACAGCGTCGACGTCATCCCGTCCAAGCATTGCTTGATAACCTTCAACCGCCGCCGCGATCCCATACTGGTCCGCGTACCATCGTGCCCGCTCCGCTGTTCGACTGGCGATCGCGGTGACTTCCACTCCCTCAGTCGATTGCAGATCGGCAACCAACCGCCGCGTGATCCGCCCCGTTCCTAACACACCAAAACGCTTCATGTCCTTCAACCCTGACGTCCTTCATTCAGATTTTTTTCGCGATGCCACTCGCTCTCCGGCCGAGTGGCATCGCATTGTTTTGGGCTCGAAATCTAGTCACTCTCAACGCTCGCCTTGGACGGCGCAAAGCGATCGACGCTCGACGAGAAACAGCCGCATTCACTCAACCCGTACCAAGCAGATTCATTCACCAATTCATTTTGTAACGGTCTGAAAGGCAAGATTCGCGGTCTGAAAGGCTAGAAACGCAGCAACGACGATAATTGCGATCGCGCTCACCCACAAAGTCGCATCATAGAATCGTGTCGGCAAAAGGCGTTGGTCGAGTTTACGGTACCGGAAAAAGATCGCCGCGAACACAACTATCAGCAAAATCACGACGGTCGCAATCCCCCCCAGAATCACCATCAGTGCCGGCTTACCGGTCAACAAGAACAGGGTTGCCCATACGAAAGGAATCACCCACGCCAGCAAGCCAATCCACCAGAGCCGACTCCGCTCGTTTTCGAAACGATACAGGCCGACACGAGAAAATGCGTCTGAAAACATGCGTGTCCAGGCAGCCAAGGCTGCGAACATTGTGGAGTAAAGCACGACGACTGCGCCGATGACGTAGACCGTTCGAGCCCAGGGCCCGAGTGATTGCGTGTACATATTCCCCAGCGTCGCGATCAGTTGGGTGTCCTCGGGCACCAGGCCTTGCCGGTTCAAGATCGCAGCGCCAAGTAAATAGAACATCACCGTCATCGCGGTGTAAGCAAGCATCGCCAGTGTGGCATCCCAATACATGACTCGAATCCAACCCTTGGCGCGCGTTTCCCATTGGGCTGAATCATCACGAGGCCCCGTGTACCGCGCGTAACCTTTTTCGAGAAGCCAGTAGTTGTAGGCCATGATTTCATCACCCCCAACGCCGGTGATTCCGAACGCGCCAATCGCCACGAGCAGAATCGCTGCTTCAGCGGGAATATTCGGGATCAGCCCAGAAACAAACTCGCCTCGCGAAATCGCCAAGTCAGTCGTCTGCAATACACAAACCGAGGCAAGTGTGAACAACGTGAAAGCGCCAATCATCAGCAACGAGGCTTTTTCGATTAACAAGTAATGACCGCGGAACACCAACAGCGAGACCGAAGCTGCCACGGCGTAGGCGGTAATCACGTGAACCGGCGTTTCTCGCAGTGAGGGAAAAAACTCTTCGAGTGCCAGCACCACGCCGCCCAGGATGCCACCCACCTGCAACATTTTTAGGGCCATCAATAGCAACCAAGTCCAAATCGACCAGTGCGCATTCCACAACCGGGGACCGGGCAAATTGTTCAGCGCCGCCATTGTCGATTCACCTGAACTGATCGCGTGCTTGCCAAATTCGATTTGCACCGCCACTTTGATGAGGCAGCTGAAAATGATGAACCACATCAGCACAAAACCAGCTTTCGCACCGACGATCGTGGTCGCAATCAATTCACCTGAACCAACAATCGAAGCCGATAAAATGAACCCTGGACCTAGGTAGGGGAGGGCCCCTCGAAGAGTCCGGGGCGGCTCTCGGATCGCCGACACATCCAAATGGTAGGGATCCGTGTTGGGATCGGCGCCGTGCGGGATCGCTTCGCCAGCGAAGAAGTCCTTTCCGCTCATCGCGTCAAGCTCTCTGAAGGTAATCTGGTCGCAAACGCGTTGTTCTATCACGAAGACGATTGCCAATGTCCGAACACGCGCGATTAACCCGATCACCAACCAGGGTTCCCATCACCGCCCCTGGATAGCCGACAGGTCGCTTGGGAGAGTGATCGGCCGAAGCGAGCGGTGTTTCCTTGCCCACAGCGGCCCATTCACCCGTGAAGCCTCGCAATGCTGCCAGTTCGACCAAGACTGGACAGCCAGAAATTCGCAACAGATCGCTCACAATGACGTCTCGTTGTGGTCGAGTCGATGCCGATCGATAATAATTGCAGGATCGGGCAATCTGCTCTGCACCTTGTCTTCTCTGGAATCAGCTTGCCCAACGCATGGCCACACCCTTTGCTCTCGATACAACCATCGCGGTGGTAACGCCTGAGAACATTTCGTTTGAATACCAGCTCGCAGGCCCGTTTCGACGACTCCCGGCTTTTCTGATCGACTTTGTAGTCCGCTGGGTTGTGATCCTTGCGATCGTTCTGTTGATTTGGGTGACCGGCGGACTGATCAGCGTCAGCGAACTTGGCCCATTCATGCTGGCTACGACCTTTCTGGTCTATTTCATTATCAGCTGGTTCTACGGCACTCTCATGGAAACCTATTTCAATGGTCGTACCGTGGGGAAATGGGCATGTGGTTTGCGTGCGATTGATATCGACGGCCGGCCGATCAGCGGAAAACGGGCCTTGATTCGAAACTTGCTCCGCGTTGCTGACTTGATGCCTCTGGCTGCAATCAGCAGCGTCGCACCCGATGTCCCCCCTGCGTTCATGATTCCGACCGGAATGGTCGGCTTGACGACAATGATTTGCACTCGGCGGATGCAACGCTTGGGTGACTTGGCAGCGGGAACCATGGTAATCGTGGATGAGCGGAGTTGGCGACTGCCGGTCGTCAAGGTCGATGATCCTCGGGTTCCCGCGTTGGCCTCTTTTTTTCCGGGTGATCATCGTGTTTCACGCAGCATGGCTCGCACTTTGGCGATTTACGCTGAACGTCGTCACTATCTGACGCCGGCACGACGTCGTGAGGTCGCCCGCCATTTAACGGACCAATTGGTCGAAGAATTTGAATTCCGCCGAGACATCGACCCTGATTTACTGATGTACGCGCTTTACTACAAAACGTTTTTGGCTGATGCTTCGGACCAAGCACCTGACCTGGGACCGCTGGCGGGTTACAGTCCGCTGCGACGGGACGAAAACAAGCCGCAGGGATTAGCGTTGGAAACCAAGGTGGGTCCAACGGAAGGCATTGGAGCACCGCAAACATCCCCGTCATTAACCCACCCGCTGAAGGCGAACCCTCGAGCAACCGGTACCGATCAACAATTGGAAACAACCAAGCATTCCGCAAGTACCGCTGTCGGGTCGAAGCAGAAGCGTTCGGGAGAAACCGAATGAACCCCGCTAAATTGTTAGAAAAGCGTCGTGACCAATGGAGCGAACTCGAAAATCTCTGCGATGCCATGGAATCGAAGGGGCGAACAGACAAAGCAGGCGGCGGTCACCACCAAGGTGCCGAAGGGATCGCGCGATTCTCGACACTGTATCGGTCGGCCTGTGCTGACCTCGCGTTAGCCGACGCTTATCAGCTCCCCCCCGGCACGGTGACGTACTTGCACCGGTTGGTGGCGCGGGCACATAACCAGCTTTACCGCGCGAACAAGTTCGAACCGAACCGCTGGACAGATGTCTTATTTCGCGAAGCACCCCAACAAATTTTTGCCGATGCCTGTGTTCGCTGGGCAGCTGTCATTTTCTTTGGGTTGTTCGCGATGTCACTTTTCCTCGGCCGCAACGATACTATGTTTCCGGAATTCGCGCAGCGGATGGTGGGAACGCAACAGCTTGAGCAGATGGAGGAGATGTATGAACAGCCACTGAACGGGTCCTTAGATCATTACGTGCAGATGTCTGGTTTTTACATCCAACACAATACGGGCATTGGACTGAGCTGCTTTGCCAGTGGAGTCTTGATTATTCCTTGCCTATTCAATCTTGCTTACAACGCGGTTGTCCTGGGAACCGTTTTTGGTTACATGGCCCGCCCCGATGTGACAGGAGGAGACAATTTTTACCACTTCGTCACCGCACATGGCCCATTTGAGCTCACCGCAATCGTATTAGCAGCGGGAGCCGGATTGCGTTTGGGTGTGGGACTGTTCAGCACTGGAGGACTGACCCGGATCGAATCGCTACGAGAAAGTGCGATGAAGGCGGTTCCTGTGATGGCGGCGTCAGCCATGTTATTCATTGCCGCAGCGTTCACAGAGGGCTTTTTGTCGCCCAGTCCCGCTCCCTATGTCATCAAAGCAATGTGGGCGGTGCTCTCATCGGGACTTATCAG
>JAYZAR010000277.1:0-4678 GCA_036339635.1 Planctomycetota bacterium
TACCGCATTATTTTAAATATGTACGCACTGGCGACGAAAGCACTGAACCAGTACTGGAACATTTGAGAGACGAAGGCACCGCTGCGGTGCGATGCACCGTTAATGTCCCGGCCGGAACAGGTGACTGGTTCGGCGGTTGGCAGGGCGATCGCAAATCGGAACCCGACCGATACGCCAATCGAGCGGCGTCGAGTGGACGGATGATTGAGTTGATCCAGCGGCGACAACCGGCCATCATGCTGTGCCACTGGCCGGGTATCTACAGCAATGGAACGGAAGAGGGTTTTCAATCCTTTCAGCGAATCGTTACTTCCATCGCAGATCGATTCGGTGATCAAACGCTGTGGATGAAGATGAGTGAGATCGGTCGTTACTGGACTGCCAAACAACTGACCAGGATGACACGAATCGGCAATACCGTGCAGATGCAGGCACCCTACCGAAGCGAACTATTCACCTTGCGAATCCCGCAAGTCACTGGCCCGATCTGGTTTGGCGATCAATCGTTAACGCCAGTCGCAAATCTCCGCACCCTCGACTCAGGAACATGGTATGCGGATGGGGATGATGCCATCGTGTGCGTCAATCTGCCGACAGGCGCATCAACGCTCACGTGCCAGGGACGCGACTGACCCAAATCGGGCGACGATTTATTTCCGATCACCAAAGGGCAAAGCCCGTCGTAAAAACGGGCTTCGCTATCGAGCGATCATTTCCCGTGACTACTGAAGGTCAGCCTGATTGATGAGTTCACCTCCAGCCCGGGGTAGCAGAGCTTTGAAAACTTCAAGATCGATGAGCGTTGAAAAGAATCGCACGGAACCATCGCACATCATGACATTGAATCCCCGCCGCGTCCCACGATCCAAGACTTCAACCGGATTATCAACATCCAATTGCATGTCGGCCGGCTTCGTCCATTCAACGGCATCAACCCCGACGGTTTCGAAGCCCATGATTGTATTTGACGTGCCATCGAGAACATCACGAAACATGAGCGGTTCGTCGCCATTCATGAAACCTTCCCCATGGGGCCACTGATAAACCGTCGTCGCGGCAGCGGATTCGATTTCTGGATGCTGTAGAAACGCTGGCATACGATTCATCAACGGTAAGTTATTCGGATTGTTCCAAGGCTCATCCAATTTAAACTGACCGTATAAGACTTGCTCTTCCAAGTAGGGCAAGATAGCAACACGCCAACTTAGCAGCCGCGTCCCATCCGCACTCTTGATGTCGGTTGGAAATTGGCCGTGAACATCGTGGTAATTGTGTATTGCAAGAGCGATTTGCCTCATGTTGTTGACGGAACTCATGCGTTGGGCCGCCGCGCGAGCTGTACTAACAGCCGGTAGTATCACGGCTGCCAGCATGCCTGTCGTCGCCATCCCCGGCGATGCTTTCACTGTCATCGTCAACCGACGCCCATTCTGTTTCGGTGTCAGCATCTCCACATAATGATCACTCATGCGTTGCGTGTATTGACTGGTTGCCTGAGCAACCGCGTCGTCCTGGCCAGCATTCTGGTCCATCTCGGAAAGAAAGAGTCGCTGGCCCAATCGCAGTCCGTTTTTAATCATCCGAAGACATTCATCCGCCTTCGATTTATCGCCGGCCAACATCACTATTGCAAACTGTCCTTCAGATGTCTCGGGATCAGCACGAAAGATGATGGCGTGGATCAAATTCGGAATCCTGGTGAATTCAGCCAATGGCGGTGGAATCGCTTCTGTCTGGGATCGGATTATTCCATTGAGCATCGTACGCGCCTTGTTCAACCCCGATGACGCCCGTCATCACAGCGGTGTGCGGCACAGCAGCAGCCATTTTGGCCAGTGGTCCGGGTAGCTCAGCCCCCTCGGAGGAAAGGTATGGATCTGAAGCCACAAGAATGGTTCGGGGATCCTTCACGTGCATCACGACAACAGGTACTGCTGCCAGCTCGTAAACAGAATTCCCATCCAATTCCATTGGCTGCTGAGGATCAACCCATCGTAGATTCAACGAACCAACATCCAAATCAGCGCGCAAGTTAAAGATAAGGCCCGCCACCACTGATTCTGATAGACCGATCACCACTTTGATTTGTTCAATGTCACTGGCCAGAATGCCGACGCTCTGATTGCACCAAGCATCCGCCACCTTCGTTGGATACAACGCGACCGCCGCCTCACGCACGTTCAGTACAGCCTTAGCGACTGCATCAGCGGGCAAATAATCGCTGCCCACCCGCTTGATGGCATACTGCGTGAACCCCAACTCAAGCGCAAACAGGGTTGCGAATAGGCCAAGCAATAAAAATCGGCAAAGGCTTTGCATGGTTTGAGATCCGATGAAATTGCTGAGAATCGGTGGACTAGTATTTTGGCCAGAAGCATGACCGACGGTCATTTGTTCTCGGCTAGAGACATGCACTTTGCAATACAAAGTTACTGAGGTCCGACGGGAGTTTAGTGTGCTATGAAGGCGAACCAGAAAAAAAGGTTGGCGAAATTGTTCCGATCCCCGTCGTGCGAAACGAACCAACAACCCCGGATCCCCGTTACCTGATAGGAATCCGTCACCTGTTAGGAATCAGGTCGTCCCGCTAGATGCCGATGTCCATTGGATCCTAGGCGATTTTTTTGTGGTGCGTTTCATCTCGAAGAACCAGAGAGGTGTTGGAGAGAGGGCACAAAAGCAAATGCCCGGAGCCGATCTACACGAATCGCGTGCCGTCAGCATCGATTTCGGCAGGCAGATCACTCAGGCGTTAGCGGCATCGATGCCTGGGCAACCCGGCTGAGGAGCGAATCGGCGGCAGCTTCGCGCAATTCAACGCCCCAGCACCCCAATTCACCAGAATTTGGACCCCAGCAGCCTGTCTGCCAACGGCCTCCATGATGCTGCAGTTTCGACTCAAACGGGGCCGCTCGAATGAGTAGAATATTGAGATGTTCCGTCTCACCAACTACCTGCCCCTCCTGTACCTCTTCGTCGGTATCTCGGCCGCGACCGCCGACATTTCGGCCGCAGATGAAGAATTCTTCGAAAAATCAGTCCGACCGATCCTCGTCCAGCACTGCCAATCCTGTCATCAGGCCGATGAGGTCAATGGCGGATTACGTCTTGATTCACGAGCGGCATGGATGGCGGGTGGCGAATCAGGTCCAGCCATCGTTCCTGGAGACCCTGACGCGAGCCGACTGATGGCAGCGGTCGGCTACGATGATCGCAAGCTACAAATGCCACCTCGCAACAAATTAGCGGCCCACCAGATCGCTATCTTGCGCGAATGGATAATCAAAGGTGCACCCGATCCGCGCGATGCCGATTCACTTAATGGCGAGGGCAGAATCGAAACATCCCCGGGCATGAGCATTGAGGCAGGTAAGGAATTTTGGTCGTTGCAACCCATTCGTAACCCTGAACCACCATCAGTCTCAGATTCAAATTGGGTGCAAAGCCCGATTGATGCTTTCATTCTGTCCAACTTGGAAAACGCAGGCCTGAGTCCCGCCGGCCCCGCGGATCGCCGCACGCTAATTCGTCGGATGACCTATGACTTGATCGGCCTGCCACCCACGCAACAGCAAATCGATGAGTTTGTCGCCGACACATCTCCCCACGCGATCGACCGTGTGATCGAACGCCTGTTGGCCTCTCCCCGGTATGGCGTTCGCTGGGGTCGTCACTGGCTTGATGTTGCCCGGTATGCCGATTCGAACGGACTAGATGAAAATCTGGCATTCGGCAACGCGTGGCGATACCGAGATTATGTGGTCGAAGCGTTCAATCAGGACAAACCATTTGACCGCTTTTTAATTGAACAGATTGCTGGTGATCTACTGCCCGATGCCACGACCAAAACCAAAATTGCCACCGGCTTTTTGGTGCTCGGCGCAAAGGTGCTCGCTGAGCCTGACCGCGAGAAACTGGAAATGGACACGATCGACGAGCAGATTGACGTCACGGGCAAAGCCTTTCTCGGAATGACCCTAGGGTGTGTTCGTTGTCACGATCACAAGTTCGACCCGATCAAGCAAACCGACTACTACGCTTTGGCTGCGATCTTTAAGAGCACACGGACCTTTGCAGACTCTCGCACCGGTGCAATCAAGCATTGGCATGAACATGTCTTTGCAGACCAGCGTGAACGCGATGCCATCGCGAGCGTTGACCAATTAATTTCGCAGCGGAAAAACGCCGCCACAAGTTTCAAAAACCAAGCGATTTCGAAATTGCGTCAACGAGCACGCTCACTGACGACTGAATATTTGGTTGCTGCCGCCGCGTTTGATCTTAACGCCTCGCTAAACGAAATCGCCAAAATCGCAGAACCACTGAACCTGCACCCCCGCGTCTTGCATCAGTGCCGCCTTTTCTTGCAACACCATCCCAATGAACCATTCTTTGCTCATTGGCATCAATCGGTTCGAAAAGCAACAACGCCGGCGGAAGCGCAAACTGCGATCGAACAGCACTATCGCCCGATTCTAAGACGCTTCTCGGAACAGCGGCAAAACAATGCGACCGCCAAGCGATTGGACGATCCAGAACTCGAATCAGTGCGAGTGATCGTTGAAAATAACACTGGCTTGCTGGCGGTCCCGGCCAAAGCGGAATACGCGTTCGATGCTGAAACACTGGCAGAATATAACCGACTCATGGAAGAGGCTCGGAGATTCGAAAGCAGTGC
>JAYZAR010000278.1:0-54335 GCA_036339635.1 Planctomycetota bacterium
GCAGAAATCTAGGCTGTGGTGGCGAACCCCGTCAGTCCGCATGACGGCGTCAAACTGGATGACATTCAAAGACTGCAAGTCTTGGAAGTCCTGAATCAACAAAATGGAAACAAGGCCAAGACCGCGCCTTCACTCGGCATCCACCGTCGCAAACTTTACCGATTGCTCGAACGCTTCGAATCGCAGAAGGGGTAATCCTAGCGGATCAAGTGTCCGATCGGCATTCTCGGGATCGTCAACTTAGGCTGCTGGCTGACGAACTGCACCCAGCAGATGGGCCGCCTCCGACACTCCATTTGTCGCTGCCGACCCAATCGCCGACCGTTCTGGGAGGAGAATGCATGCTTTTCGCAATGCAGCACGCCTTCTCTTCCATCCAGAGAGGCCGCTTAAATACGGAGGGGGTGAGCATCAGACACCGGTTTTTCCAGCAATCAATCAACCTGACTTGAGGAACGACCAATGCGACAGAATCCCCGCAATTTGTTGGCAAATTGAGGATTGCGGTGAATAGTTCGACACGAATCGACGTGTCTTCACCGCCCAAATCGAGACTCGAACCAGCGGGACGAAAGAGCGGGGCAACGCTGGCCGCCGCAAAGGCCCTCTCCAGGCATGGCCTACCCGTTGGGCGGGGGTGGTCGGTATCATCAGCAGCACGATTACACTTCTAGGCCACCGTTACTTTCTCGAGCCCGCGCCTGCCGCCTCGACTCCCTATGAAAACTGACGAACTCCGCGAAAAGTATCTCGAATTTTACGAATCCAAGGGCTGCGTGCGTCAACCCAGCGATGTCTTGGTACCGGTCTGGGACCCCTCGGTGTTGTTTACACCCGCCGGGATGAACCAGTTCAAAGACCACTTCCTGGGTAAGGTGAAGCTCGATTTCACTCGGGCCACGACCTGCCAAAAGTGTTTGCGTACTGGTGACATCGAGAATGTGGGCCGTACCGCATTTCACCACACCTACTTTGAAATGCTCGGTAATTTCAGCTTTGGCGATTATTTCAAAGAGGAAGCAATCTTATGGGCCTGGGAATTTCTGACCGATCCAAAGTGGCTCGGCATCCCGGGCGAAAAACTGACGGCGACCGTCTACAAGGACGACGACGAGGCTTACAACATCTGGCGTGACCAAGTGGGTCTTCCTGATTCACGCATCTCGCGGATGGATGAAGATGAGAATTTCTGGCCGGCTTCAGCACCCAGCCAAGGGCCCGACGGTGTCTGTGGACCCTGCAGTGAAATCTATTACCACCTGGATGACGGCAGTGATGTCGAGATCTGGAATCTTGTCTTCACCCAATTTAACCGGATCGGTGATCCACCCAATAATCTGAATCCGCTACCCAGCAAGAACATCGATACTGGGATGGGATTGGAACGCACGGCAAGTGTCTTGCAAGGCGTTCCGACCAATTATCACATCGACAATTTATTTCCGATCGTCCAGGCTGCAGCGGATGTAACCAGCCAAGTCTATGAGTACGACAGCGACAACGGTCGGCGACTTCGACGGATCACAGACCACGCTCGAGCATGTGTGTTCGCTATTCATGAGAACGTCTATCCAGGCAATAAAGATGCCCGTTACGTGATTCGGCGGCTGATCCGCCGCGCAGTGTTGGATGGTTATCAAATGAATCTCCGCGAGCCGTTTCTCCACAAGTTGGTGGATGCGGTCGCTGAGGCATCCAAAGTTCCTTACCCAGAATTGATGCAGACCACAAACCGCGTCAGCGAAGTGATCGAGACAGAGGAAAAAGCTTTTTTTGCCACGATTGATGGTGGCATGAAACGAATTGCCCAACTGTTTGAAGAAATGCGAGAAGAATCGGCAGTCATGGTTCCGGGTAACGCCGCCGCCGAAATGAACTCGACCTACGGTGTTCCACCAGAGTTATTGCAGACACTCAGCGCCGAACAAAACTTCACGTTTGATTGGCACGGTTATCGAAAAGCCATGGACCAGCACGCCATCGACAGCGGTGCGGGTCAACGAGAGTTATTCCAAACCGGACCGCTGGAAACACTCAAAGAGGCTCTCCGCGAAACACCTTTCCTAGGCTACGAAACCACAAATGCCACCGCAACCATCAAAGGCATCATCACTGGGGATGGAGCCAAAGGTGAAGATGGTGGAGAACTACTGAGTCAACTCAACCGACCCGCCGATAAGATGGCCCGGTTGGTCTTAGATCGATCACCGTTCTACGGAGAATCGGGAGGTCAAGTTGGGGATACCGGCAAAATCTTCAACGACCAATTTGAATTCGAAGTGACCGATACGCAAAAGCATGCGGCACTGATTGTCCATCACGGAAAACTGGTCCGCGGCCAGATGCAGGAGGGCGAAAACTGCACCGCTCAAGTCGATGTTGATCATCGTGCGGCGCTGTGTCGCGCTCACTCGGCAACCCATATCCTTCATCACGCCTTGCATCAAAATGTCGGAAAGCATGCCGAACAACAAGGGAGTAAAGTTGAGGCCGACCGTCTGCGCTTTGACTTTACCAATCCCAAGGCGATCCCCGATGAAACGCTGCTGCAAATCGAAAATGACGTGCAAACGATGATTGAGCAAAGCGAGCCGATCCAGTGGGATACCGTCACGCTCGCCGATGCGCGGCAAGCTGGCGCAATGATGTTGTTCGGTGAAAAGTACCCGGACCCTTGCCGAATGGTTTCGATGGGTAGCTTTAGTCGCGAATTATGTGGTGGGACTCACCTAACCAACACCAGCCAAGTCGAATCCTTTGAAGTCGTAGTCGAAGAAAGTGTCTCGACGGGAACCCGACGAATTGAAGCGCTGACTGGCCAACGTGCTGCGGAACATCGCGCTCAAACCCACCGCATGCTCGATAAGATCGCCGACAACTTAGGTTGCGATCCAAAGCAAGCACTTGCCGCAGCGGTCGCCTTGATGGAAGAAGTTCGCAAATTAAAAAAGGAAATCGCTGCGGGCAAGCCGAGTGAATACGACAGCAAGTTCGCGTTTAACGGCGAAGGACCAACCACCGACCTTAGTAATTACCAATCGGTCCGTGCCGCAGTGCGCGAGCTGACTCGGCGGTTAAATGTCGCCATCCACGATATCGTGCAACGCATTCAATCGCTGCTGTCCGACCGCGAACGGCTTGTTCAGGAATTAAAAGCGGCGACCGCAGGGGGCAACATTTCTGTGGCCGATTTGATCGAAGCGGGTGAATCGGTCCAGGGTGCAAAAATGGTCGTCGCCGAAACTCCCGGTGCCAATCCAAACGTAATGCGAGGTTGGATTGACCAAATTCGCAAGAAAAGTGACATACCGACGGCTGTTTTGCTAGCAGCCGTTCAGGGGGAAAAAGTGCTGCTTGTTGGCGGCTTGAGCAAAGCATTGGTCGAACAAGGGCTGAAGGCTGGCGACTGGGTCGGGGCAGCAGCCCGGGCCGTCGGCGGTGGTGGTGGCGGACGGCCTGACATGGCACAGGCCGGAGGCAAAGACCCGAGCCAATTACCAGCCGCGCTCGAAGCAGCCAAAGAATCAATGCGGGAGCAACTGAACTCTCGCTCATAGCCGTGAAGAGCCCGGGCATTCACACATTGGCACTCACCATGCTGCGAACCATCGTGCGTTCGCGGTGAGAATGGTTGCAAGCACTGGTCGTGAAACACGCGAGTCCGGGCTCCTCCCTCGCTTCAAGCCTGGCCAAGTTAGCGGTTCTAACCTGACCTCGCATTTCTAACCTGATTTCGCGAGTCCATGCTGATTTAGCTAGTCCCTGCTGATTTAGGGGGCAACTGGATCGGTGTTGCAAATCAACGTTGACAAGCCGATGTGGCGACTGTTACTGCAGAAATACTCAGATCTGGAAGATCCACACTTTTTCAAAATAACCGTGCTAGACCATTGATCCACTTTGGAGTTTCATCGTTGGTGAACGCTTTGCGGGAAACGTTCACTGGCCGTCCATTGGGTCGGAGATTAACTCATTTGACACGACGATTCCTGGGTCAATCGTCGCGTTGAGTGACTTCACGTTGAAACTTCACTGCGCATCAGGGTGCTGCCTCGGTAGCACCCTGATGCCAGGATCCACCTTGAAACACGACGGTCAGACCAACGCTGGCTTACCCGCTGCTGGCGAATCCGCCCCGTTAGAGCAGTCGTTGAGATGGCACCCCATGATGATGTCGAAGAGCTAGATGTGCAGTCGAACACGAAGAGATCTAAACCAACTTCGATGGATCAGCATGATTCCGGCCCGGAAGGATTTGAGGATGAGTTGCCTGCCGACGAGGACAAACTGCCGCTCTCTCACTTCACGCTTCGCCGACGGTGGCGTTACCGACTCATCACATTTGCATCTTTGCTGGCCGTCGCTTTCCTTGCGATTGTGTATTGGGGTGCAAATGTTTCGAACTTGGAGCGTCGCAACAATGAAATTCCAACCATTGTTTCGAGCGTCTTGTTCGAGCGAACCTGCGATCAGATTCGCCGAGAAGCGCGGACCTCATTACATATCCAGAACTTCCCCGTCACGGACGAAATGGTCTCGAACATCAGCGACCTACAACAACTCTCAACGCTGGTCTTTGACAAGGGGGCAGTCACGGACCAGTCGATGGAAATCATCGCATCGCTGCCTGATCTGCAACATCTGCGACTTCGCCTGAGCCCAATCACCGACGTTGGATTGCGAAAGCTTTCCAAGTCAGAAAACTTGTGGTTTTTGAACCTGCCCCACAGCGAAGTGACTGCCGCAGGCGTCGCCGAACTGCAAAGCATTCGAAGTTTGAGACAGCTGAGACTTGGCTCGCCGAATTTAGGGAATGAGGTCACGCGTGAGATCGCCAAATTTCCTTCGCTCCGAGGCATCCATTTAATCGGTGTCCCTGTCACGGATGAAGGGCTAAAAACACTAGCGGAAATGCCCTACCTGGAAACGTTGTATCTCGACGATTCAGCGGTCACCCAGGCTGGCTGGGATTGGTTGTTCCGCGAGCACTCAAATTTGCATGTGCACGTCAACCAAAACCACCTCGATCGGGATCCCAAGGGGCATCGGCACCATTAACGTCATCCCCGTTTGGTTAAATTGGCCGCCTGCAAGAGTGGCTGTAAATCCAAAGCGATGCGTTACAATTTTGGCTGGTTTTGATGACTTGCCTTAATGATGAGAAAGCAAATATGCCTGCGGTACTTGCGATTGCGGCGCACCCGGACGACATCGAGTTCTTTTTTGCCGGCACGATGCTACAACTCGGCCGTCGCGGATGGGACATCCATTATGTGAATTTGTGTGATGGTTCGCGGGGCAGCACAACGATGGATCAACAACAGTGCGCTGCCACGAGACTGCAGGAAGCAAAGCAGGCCTGCGAAGTGCTGGGCGCCAAGTTCTATGATCCAATTTACGCGGACATGGAAGCAGCCTACACAACGGACAACCTGAAAAAGGTCACCGCGATCGTACGAATGGCGCGTCCCTCTATTCTCTTGACGCATTCCCCAGTGGATTACATGGAGGATCACGAAATCGCTTGTCGCTTAGCGGTTAGCGCTGCATTTAGTCATGGAATGCCTAACTTGAAAAGCGATCCTCCCGTGGATGTCTTCATGGATCCGGTTCGTGTTTATCATGCCCAACCGGTCGGCAACACATCACCGCTCGGGGATCCAGTGATCCCACACTTCTACGTGGATAACAGCGATATCATCGACGAAAAAGTCAAGTCGTTGGCCTGCCACGCCAGTCAAAAGCAATGGCTCGATGAAAGCCAGGGACAAGACAGCTATCTCGAAACTTGCCGCCAACTGTCGCGGGAGATGGGTCAACAAAGCGGACGCTATGAATACGCCGAGGGATGGCGAATGCGTTCGCACTGGGGATTCTGCGGACCTGATCATGATCCGCTCCGCGAAGCGCTTGCCGACATCCTGGTCGAGAGTAACGACAGCAGCAAAACCGCGTAGCTACGCGAAACGGCGAACCACAACGTTCGATCACATTGCCGTCAAAGGTCTTGATCGATCAACTTGCGGTCAGTCAGCGTGCGGATCATCCGGTCCAATCTAAGCCCTCGTGAAGCTTGTTCAGATTTTTCGCTTCACCGGTGGTCACGACAAGCATATCTTCTACTCGGACTCCGCCATCAAGACGGCCGTAGAGTCCCGGCTCAATCGTGAAGACTTCACCCTCAAGCAACTCACCACCGTTATGGTCGAGCAGAATGGGTTCATGAACGTCTAATCCGATGCCATGGCCCGTCCCGTGCTGAATGCTCGGCTCGTCCGTCAACTGCCCACGAGAGAGTGGAAACCCATGTTCTTTTAGCATGGCATCGGAAGCGCAGTGCACAGCATCCGCTGTGTTCCCGGCCCGTAGTTCGGCGGTGGCGGCCGCTTTGGCAGCGACGACCGCCGCATGCATCTTCTTGACCGTTTCGCTTGGTTCTCCGTGAACCACTGTCCGTGTGCAGTCACCCCAATAACGAGTTGAATCAGCCCGTGGGAAGAGATCGATGATCACGGGGACGCCGGTACGCAACGGACCCTGGCCGCGATGATGACAATCAGCGACCTCGGGTGCGGTGGCAACGATCGCACCGTGACCCATGCTATATCCGCGTTGAATGAATTCAATGGTGGCAAGTGAATGCACGCGTTCACTGGTCAACACTTCACCTTCATGCACCAAACTGCCATCATCGGCAACAGAACATCGGGCAACCGTCTCACACATCTTCCTCATGACCTCCTCGGTCACTTGCTGAGATTGGGCGAGCCAATCGAGTTCCTGATGATTTTTCTGGCGTCGATCGAGAACTCCGAGATCTGAATCGTATCGAATTTCGATTTCCGCTTGCTCGATGTGCCAGGCGTAAACATAAGGCAAAGAACGATCTGCAAATACTCGCTCGACCTTCGCTGCCCGCAGCAACTGAGCAGCGGCCTCCGCGGTCGCCGTTTCTCGATCAGGGCTCAAGCCAGCTGGAGGAGAGTGTTCCGCAGGCGTCGTCACATCGTCCGCGTGCCCAACTTGTTGGACCCGATCCATTTCAATGTCACGAACCAACGCGATGCGTCGCGTATCGATTTCGATCCAAGCCGCTGGATCCCCTAGCGGAACGCCGATCCGTCGAAACAGAGATGCATTCTTATCAGGAAAGCCAGCCATGATGCGCGCAATGTCTGGAGCATGTTTCATCGCAATGGAATCCGATCAAGCAAAAGGAAAGAAAACGGCAAATAACATTGTGAACAGCAGTGCGGAAAAGCCTAAACAAATGCTCATTGGGGAAACAACTCGCAATCCTTCTGCTTCGGTCATTCCGCTCATCCGTGTGATCACCCAAAACGCACTGTCGGTCATCCAAGAGACTGGCTTGCTACCTGCCCCAATGGCCATCGCCAAGTAAACCGGATGAAACGGCAACGTCTCCGGCTGGGCAAACCCCTGCAATACCCCAGCAGCCGTGATCATCGCCACCGTCGCCGAACCTTGCAATGTCCGAATACTGGCGGTGACAACAAAGGCTAAAGGTAGAATCATGATCCCCGGAACACCGTGGGTGAGTCCCCCGACCGCTTGCTCAATCCCAGCTTGCCGCAGCATGGCACCAAACGCGCCCCCGGCGGCCGTAATCAGAATAATATTACCGCCAGCAGCAAGCGAACGACTAACCACTGACGAACGCTTCGAAGCCGGGCAATGTTTTTTCAGCATTAAAGCGAAGACCACCCCGACGCCCAACGCTATGTTCTTGTCCCCCAAAGAAGCCAAAACATCAACAACGCCGCTGGAGGAGAGGATTCCGGATTCCATCATAAAACGAATCGCCGAGCCGAGGCCGATCAAAAGCACGGGCAAAGCGATCGGAAGCAGTGCGGCAACCAGCGATGGGCTGGTCCCGATCGGATTGGAATCGGGTGCTGCGGACGGCTCACCACCCGTCACCCGATCCTCAGAATCAGCCAGTTGATTGGCTCCCTTAAATCCAGCTCCCTCAGACTTAGGCTCAGCTTCTTCTTCACCCAAAGGTCGCAAGGGCACATCGACCAGCCGGTTAATCAAGCGAGCAGCGGCAAGCGACAACAGACTGCTGCACCCCCCTATCACAAGGCCGGCCAGCATCATGGTGGCGATATCGACCCCAATAATTCCAGCCACAAGCAAAGGGCCCGGCGTGGGCGGTACCAAGGAGTGGGCAATCGAACCACCGGCCAGGATGGCCAGAATGAAAAGCACGTAATCTTTTCCTAGCCGCTGCCGCAATGAGCGGGCCAACGGCACCATTAAATAAAAGACCGTATCAAAGAAGACGGGAATCCCGAGGACAAAAGAACTGGCTGCCAACGCTTCGGGCGCACGCTTCGGTCCGGTCAGTTTCAACATCCTGTCGACGATCACCGCCGCTCCGCCCGATTCGAGTAGGCATTGGCCGATGACACTGGCCAACGCGATCAAGATGCCGATTTTTCCAGCGGTCTGGCCAAAGGCGGTCGTCAGGCGCACTACGGGGGATTGGCCATTCAATTTCTCGGCCTGCTCAACCGATATTTTGTCATTCTCGAGTTGATACTGCGTATACCGTTCGACCGCAGCGCGGCCGCTGATGGCCGCGACGAGTAAACCTGCCAGCAATAGCGTCAAAAAGGCATGCAGCCTCAATACAAGAATGCACCCCAGGACAACTGCGACAGAAAGAGCAACAACCAGCCAGATATTCATACCAAGGAGTCCAAAAATGACCCAAATCCCGGCCGCTTGGCACGGGCAAACCCTCCAAGATAAGGGGAAAACAGCGGTCACTCCACACTGGAGGCGGAAATCCAGTACCCTAGCGGGCCGTTGTGGAGGAGAGGATTGCGTCGATTGAAAGCCGCTCCCGTTGCTTTTTCCCACGCTTCGACAATCGCCGAAGGCGAGGTAAAGTTATGTCTTGCCACGCCCAGCGGTTTACACCCCGTGAATCAACCTGACAAAAGCACGCAAGATGAGCACGTCCGCCAACAACGCCGAATCATTCTTTCTCCGCTACGAATTTGCGATTCGTCGCCTGCATTCGTTGCTGGGAATTGTCCCGCTCGGCTTGTACATGGTGATCCACCTAACGACGAACGCAAGTTTGCTGAACGCTCCAGAAACGTTCCAGCGAGCCGTGTTTATGATCCACAGTCCAGGCAAATTGCTGCCGTTGATTGAATGGGGATTCATATTTGCTCCACTCGTTTTTCACGCTGGCCTGGGAGTCTGGATTTCGAAAACAGGAAAGCTCAACTCCCAACAATACCGTTACGCGAGCAACCGGCGATACACTTGGCAGCGAGTAACTGGGATCATCGCGCTAGTCTACTTATTTTTCCACATCCTCCACCTGCACGGTTGGTTTCACGCCGATTTCTGGTTGGCAATGGTTCGTCCGGTCGGATTTGGTTCTTTCCGTCCCTACAACGCAGCCAGTTCACTCGTGTCGGCGATGCAAGGATTCGTTTGGCCGACGTTTTACCTCGTTGGCGTGTTGGCTTGCGTTTACCATCTCGCAAACGGTTTGTGGACCTCAGGGATCACTTGGGGCCTTTGGATTTCGCCCACGGCTCAGGCTCGGGCAACGAAAATCTGTACTGCAATTGGGATTGGGCTAGCCGTCGTCGGCAGCTCCGCTTGGTGGGCCGCAGTTTCCCCGGGCGAAAAAGAGATCCTCGAATGGCGGCAGGTAGAAGACCGGATGTACGAGGTTGGCATCGAAGCCGGAATTGTCGCGGAGGACGAGCACAAACGTTATGAAGGACCGGATTTGGGTGAGCTTCCCGCATCCTAGGAAATCAACGATCAGACAATAATAAAAGCTGTCTGGAACGCTAAAGTGTTTCGGGCGATCACACAAGAAACTCAATCTACTCGACGGTAAAACTGAAATGGCACAACAACGCGTCGTCGTCGTCGGTGGTGGCCTAGCTGGCTTGGCCTCCACCATGAAATTGGCAGAACTCGGTGTTCACGTCGATTTGATCAGTCTCACGCCAGTCAAACGCTCCCATAGTGTTTGCGCGCAGGGCGGAATCAACAGCGTCAACGACCAAACCCGGCAGTTTGGTGACAATGAGTGGTTACATTTCGATGATACCGTCTATGGCGGTGATTTCTTAAATCACCAACCACCCGTCAAAGAGATGGCCTACTGGGCGCCAAAGGTGATCGACCTGATGGATCGCTTGGGCGTACCATTTAATCGCACTGGCGAAGGTTTTATCGACCGCCGTCGGTTCGGGGGAACTCTCTACAAACGAACCGCGTTCGCAGGCGCCACGACGGGCCAACAATTGCTGTACGCACTCGATGAACAAGTGCGGCGGCGTGAAGCAGAGGGGATGGTGACCAAGCATGAGTTCTGGGACTTCCTCGGACCGATGCAGGATGAATCGGGGCGATGCCGAGGCGTCATTGCCCAGGATATGGTCTCGATGAAAATCAGAGCATTCCCTGCCGATGCGACCGTTGTCGCGACGGGTGGCTGCGGTTTGGTTTACGGGCGAAGCACGATGAGCGTGTTCTGCACCGGCAGCGCAGTAAGTCGGTGTTACCAGGCGGGCGCGAAATATGGAAACGGTGAGTTCATCCAGGTTCATCCCACCGCGATCCCCGGTAGCGATAAGCTGCGTTTGATGAGTGAGTCCGCCCGCGGTGAGGGCGGCCGGGTATGGGTTCCCCGTCAACCGCAGGACGCCCGCACACCGCGGGATATCCCCCAAGGGGAACGCTACTACTTCCTCGAAGACCGTTATCCCGAGTATGGCAACCTCGTGCCACGGGACATCGCTACACGCGAGATTTTTGATATCTGCGTGAACGATGGGTTGAGTATCGACAGTGATCGGATGAGCGTCTACCTTGATCTGACGCATATCCCGAAATCCGAACTGGATCGCAAACTGGGTGGGATTCTTGACATCTACGAAAAATTCCAGGGTGTCGACCCTCGCGTCGAACCGATGCGTATTTTCCCCGCTGTCCATTACAGCATGGGCGGGTTATGGGCTGACTATGTCAAAAGTAGTGATGGTGGTCTCGAGGCCGGTGCACCGCAGAACCACATGACCAACATCGAAGGCTTGTACGCCATCGGTGAATGCGATTACCACTATCACGGAGCGAACCGACTGGGAGCCAATTCGTTGCTCTCCTGCATTTTCACCGGTCTGTTCACAGGGCCATCGATTGTTAATTACGCCTCCAGCCAATCGTCGGGGCATGACGACGTATCGAGTGCCATCCAAGATTCGGCCATCCAAACCCAACAGGAAAGGCACGACAAACTGCTCAAGGGTGAATCGGGCTCTGGTGAAAATCCCTATTTGATTCACCAGGAACTGGGCGACCTGATGACACGTGTTGCGACGGTTGTTCGCCGAAACGATCAACTCAGTGACGCCATCGGAAAAGTACAAGACCTCCACCAGAGAGCGATGCGAGTGAGCCTAAGCGATACGGGGAACTGGTCGAACCAGAATGTGATCTTCGCAAAATCACTACAAGATATGTTCCCGGTTGCGAAAACGATCTTGCAAGGTGCCCTGCAACGCGATGAGTGCCGCGGCGCTCACTTCAAGCCTGAGTTCCAAAAGACCTCGCTCACTTCTGAGGAACCGACCGAACGCCGACGGGAAGCGGAGGCTTGGTGTGACGAATTCGAGAAGAACAACGAGAAGTTCTTGAAAAGCACCATCGCCGGCTGGAATCCCGAGAAGTCAATGCCCGACATTACTTACGAAGAGGTGGATACTTCCCTGATTCCGCCAAGACCCCGCCTGTATGGATTAGTGGGTGGCGAGGTAATCGAAGAAGTCTGGAAGGAACGATCCGAAGCCACAAAGATCGCCGAACCCGTTCCTACCTGAAGATTAACCACTAACTGAAGTTATTAGACCGTACCCTGTTATTCCACACCATTCAGCCATCGCAGCAGGACTGACCGATGATCGCCTTGGACCCAGAATCAGCGAAACGACCAGAGTTCATTAAGGTCCGTATCCGTCGCCAAGACGCACCCGGGCAAGAACCATACTGGGAATTACACCAAATCCCTTATGAACCTGAACTCAATGTGATCAGTGTGCTGCAGCGGATTGCCGCCCAAGCAAAAACACTCGACGGCAAAGCAGTGCCGCCTGTGGCATGGGATTGCGGGTGTTTGGAAGAGGTATGCGGAAGCTGCACAATGCAGATTAACGGCCGCGTCCGCCAAAGTTGCAGCGCGTTGGTGGATCGATTGCTCGAAGATAACGATGACGAAATCGTACTCGAACCAATGAGCAAGTTTCCCGTTGTTCGTGATCTGGTCGTCGATCGTCAGCGGCTGTTTCGTAGTCTGAAACGGGTCAAAGCTTGGGTCCCCGTCGACAGTTATTACGACATGGGACCAGGTGAGCGTCAACTGCGGGCCAAACAAGAGCAGAACTACCCGCTGAGTGAGTGTATGAGTTGTGGGTGCTGCGTAGAAGCCTGTCCGCAATACACCAAGATTGAGCTAAAGCAAAAGGATGGGGAGTCGGACGAGGCATTCGAAACTCGCAAGAACGAAGCTTTCGACGAGGCGTTCGTGGGACCGAACGCGATCTCGCAAGCTATGTTGTTCAATAATCACCCGACCGGAAAAGCGTTGGCTTCTGAAAGAATGGATGCGTTGACTGGGGCAGGTGGTATTCAAGCATGTGGTAACGCACAAAATTGCGTGGCGGTTTGCCCGAAGGAAATTCCCCTGACAACATCAATCGCCCGTGCTGGGAGAGCAGCGACCGTGCATGTCATTAAGAAATGGTTTGAAAAGTAGCCGCGGCTCAGCACTAAGGCAAACACCGTTTGCATCACGGTATTATGGGATCCAGCGCTCAGAGATCCAGCGTCTAGGACCTGCGGCCGAGGTCAGCAATCCGATTTTCACCTCCCGGCCCATAGGCAGGTTTTTGGGTGATCCGCCCAATGAGCCAAGCGGCAGGCAAATCATTCAGGACGACAAGATTGGCGTACTGTGGACCATCAATTTTTTATGTTCACGGACGACGCGTTTGAAATCATGCTCGCCGACCGGCTTCGTCATGAAGCCCGAAACTTGCAATTCTCGGCAACGCTCTCGCAGGGTGGCATCCTGCGAAGCGGTTAAGACCACCGAGGTCGGTCGGGTGGTTGGATTCCGTCCGGAGAGTGCCTCCAAGACTTCTAGACCGCTTCCATCGGGCAACATCAGATCGAGTAAGATCAAATCTGGCTTGGGTGCTCGAGCAAAGATGCCCTCACAATCTAGAAACATCATCGCTTCGCGGACAGTACGGACCAAAGTCAATCGGTGAAAGACCTGGCTTCTTCGCAGCGCGTAGATGGTGACGCGGGCATCCGTCAACCCATCCTCCACCAACAGGATCTCCATTGGCCTCGTTTTGGACTCACCTATCACGATACGCAACCCTTCATGCGTGATAAATCGTAGTGAAACATTTCATGCGTCACCCTCAACCGGACGACTCTTCAAAATAAACGAAAGCTGCGTGCAATCAATTCATTTTCCGCTCGCTCATGCTCGCGGAGCCTAAACTCAAACCCGCAAGTACTCTCAACGAGTACACGCAGTTGCCGCGGTTCGACTCCTCGATACTGGAGCTCCTCCGCCTGTTCCGCCAAATCACTTAAATGCATGTACAGCATCCCATGATGAGCCTGAACCTCAACCGCCATCTCGCCCGAAAAACCATCAGCATGACTCGGCACGGCAATGTACCCGTAAGACTCCTCCAATGAAAACTGCAAAGCTAGTTGCTCTCGCAGTTGGTTCAGTAAGCGAGTCAGATTTCGACACAATCGAGCGGGTGAATCATCGGCCTCACAAACGTGTCGAAGCCGATCGATTGTTTCATAGAACTCAGAGTTGCTTTCTTTGATCTCCCGAAGAAAAGCAGCATTGACCACGATTGTCGATTTCGTCGTAACAACCATAGCAGCCAGCCTCCTAAATACGGATTGCCGAACAGATCAACTCTTCGGGACCCATGATTCTCGCCGTCCTGGAATAGCGAGTCAAGTTTTTTCGCGATTCCGCAGGAACTGCAGCTTCAAAAAATGAAGGGCGTGTTATCGACGTAATAGCCCGTATTTCACGATGCACCACAGAGCTGATACGCCATCTCTCCAACCAATTTTCTTGCCCTCGTCATACCACCGATGCTGATATCGGATTGGGCGTTCGGTAAACCGCAACCCGTGCTTGGCCCACCTCGCAGTTAACTCGATCTCAATTCCAAAGCGCGACTCGCATAAATCATCTTTGATCGCATCAAAGTGCGTGCGCCACGCCATCTTGTAGCAAGTCTCAACATCACTGAGCCGTATTCCGATCGCAATACTTGCAATCAACGTGATGAAACCGTTTACCGTCTGATGCCACCATGGAGAGAGTTGACGATCGTAATGGCCATAACGGGTGCCGTAAGCAACATCCGCTTCACCAGCAAGCAGCGGTTGCATTAGATAGCGAAAGTCCGATGGATCGTATTCCTGATCAGCATCCTGAATCACAACGATATCACCACGGGCTTCTGTCAATCCAGTACGAATTGCTGCACCTTTCCCACGGTTGGCCGGGTGAACAAGCACAACGGTGTCCTGTTCGCGAGCAAAACGTTGAATTGCTTCGGCGGTACCATCGGTACTACCATCGTCGACTAAAATAATCTGCATCGGCAAACCCATCTCGCGAAGACGCGTAACGACAATACCAATCGTCTCGCGCTCATTGAAAACGGGAACAATGACGGTCAATTTGAATCCGGCGGGAAGGCGATAGATTGCCAGTTTTCTGCAAGCTGATTCCCCGAGCAGCTTTGACATCTCATCAACATAAGTATCCGTCCATGCTCGCGAAGGATCCTCTGTCTCTCCGGGTGAATCGGAATCACTGTTGGTCTCTCTGCCGTCAACCATCTCAATTATCTTCAACCTGCGTTCTTGAGGCGATTTTTGTCTGCTTACGGGACGCGAGTATCGAAACCAGAACACGGTGTCAACACTTCCATCAAGCACGCGAGTCAATTTTTCGAGCCCAAAAAAACTTTACTACACCTGAGCTTGTATTTCATTAGGTTTCGATTCACCAAACCGCTGAAATAGAAAACTTAGGCGAACAAGTTAGTTGACAAAGTGAAACTTTACCGCCACATTCATGAACACATGATGAAGAAGTAAGCACGTAAGCCGAGGCGACGCGGCATGACGACGCAGCATGAGTTGTTCGCTCCACTAATCGTTATCTAATCCTGGGAGTGTGCTAAACGGTTTCCGCCTGGAATTCATCAGCTTGATCTCCAGCAGACGCCGCGCGTCCTCCGATCCGTTTTGACTTTGACTGAGCCAATCATTCTCACGCTCATTTTTTTGCGTGAGGTCGTTTAGAAACCCGTTCAAACCTTTCCCGTCGAAAACATATTTGAAGCTGAAATTTCGGCAACTAGCAGCCACCGGTCTTAAAACGACTTGATAGACCTTTGGAGTATCGCACAGGAGGCGATTCATCGTTTTGGGAGTTGGCACTGACGGACCGAGCTAGTGAACTTCGCGTTCACCGACACGGACGTCACTCCCTATTTCTGCATGCGTTATCCACACGCCCTGCAAGCGACCTCGTTGGAATGAATCCCGACTTCGCTTTGTAGGCGCAGCGATCAGACCGACCCAGCGGGAGGCTGGGCCGGTTTTTTTCGCCGCTTTACGTGCTCACTCAATAGCGTAGTTGCTCGACAAAGTATTAACCGATCACGCTTGGTGTCCATCGACGCCGACGGGCTGCTGGCAAACATGCCAGCACGGGCAAGCCAAATCCGCATGAAAGGCTGAAGGTATCGATTTGTAACGGCGTCAATGTTTTTCAAATCCAGCACTGATTTCTGGAAACCCAATCGCGTCGTGGGGAGAGCGAGGACTACAATCTAGTAGCAGCAGCACGAGGAATGAAAAAAATCGTGGCGGCGAATACGCACCCGATTCGCAAAAACATAATCATTGCCCCACCAAAACAGCCATCGTCTGGCCAATAACCCAAAAAAACGAGCGTTAAGATCCAACGTGAGACCCAATGGAAGGGTCGCCAGAGGATGAGGAGAAATCCATGCAATCAACAACCCGGTACGAACCCTATCCAACCCTCAATCAAAAGGGCTCATCCGGTCAGGGCGTCGATCCGAAATTACTGGACCGGTACGAACATCTAACGTCCCGTGCCAAGGTCAGCTGGACCGGCCATCACCACATGCTGCGACTGCTAGGCCGCGGTGGTCAAGGCGAAGTGTATCTAACAGAGCACCGCGGGACGGATGGCTTTACAGTTCCTGTCGCAATGAAGGTTTTTTCACCCGAGCGGTATACAGGTCCGAAAGCGTACAACGAAGCGATGCGTCGGGTCGCGTCGATCGCTGCCCGGGTCGCTTTGATCCAACATGACAATCTTCTGGACGTCCAAAATTTCTTTGAACGTGATCGCATCCGCATCATGATGATGGAGTGGGTGGATGGCTACGATTTGCGGCAACTTACATCACCCAAATGCCTAGAGCTGTTGCACGGTCGCGTCAGCAGTCGTCGATGGCGGTACATCAACGAAGTCATCCTCACCAACGGCCCAGCGCAATGCCGCTTCAAAGCGGGTGTCGCAGTAGCAATCGTCCGTGAATGCTTGGCGGCCCTCGCTGCACTCCATCGCGAAGGCATCGTCCACGGTGACATCAAACCAGCCAACATCATGCTCAAGCGGAGTGGTCATGCCAAAGTAATCGACATGGGCTCAGCCATCGATTATAGAAATCCACCCCATGATCGCGAATGCACACCAATCTACGCGGCTCCCGAAGTGCTGGAGGATCGTGTTTGCACACCGCGCAGCGACTTGGCAAGCGTTGGCTATGTGCTGATTGAATTGCTGAGTGGATTAAATCCATTCAGCGGCAAGACGAAGCTGCGCGATTTATTGCGGGCCAAACGGGAACTGCCGATGCAACTCACAAAAGTCTTGCCCGCCGAAGTCGTACGGAATGAACTGTTGGTTAATTTCTTGCTGGGATTGATCGCTCCTGATCCCAACCGTCGATTCCCAAGTGCTGAAGCAGCAGAACATGTTGACCAAGGTGCTGCCGCTTTCCATCGACAACTGGTCCTCGGCAACATGGCAACCGAGTACGACAATGACATTCGCGTTTGGCTGGAAGAACTACGACGACTAGAGTCCGGCCTAGATATGGTGGATCAAGTTCCAACAGGAACGGAATCAAGTGTCGGTGATTGGGACGCAGAACTAAGTGGACTCGATTCGGAATGAATGAGCAGCATCTTGAAGTGGCTATCCAAGCGGCGAAGGCAGGAGCAGAAGAACTCATGTCGCGCCGCGTCAATCGTGTGGTTCGTGAAAAAGCCGACAAGGATCTGGTGACTGATGCTGACCTAGCTTCCCAATACGCCATTCGAAAGATTCTTTTGGATGCATTCGATGACTATACGTTTGTGGGTGAAGAGGAAGGTGAAAATGACCCGCCACCCGCGGTACGCCGGGGAGACCCGGATGCCCCGCCTTGTTGGGTTGTCGATCCTCTGGATGGAACGATCAATTACGTTCACTGCCTGCAATCGTTCGCTGTCTCGATCGCTCTTTACGCGGCCGGAAAAATGCGACTTGGCGTAATTTACGACCCCGTCTGCAATGAGCTATTCACTGCAATTGACGGCGGTGAAGCCCAATGCAACGGACAGCCAATCCAAACGAGCGGCTGTTCCAAGCTTCACGATGCATTAGTCACGTGCAGCTTTCCACCCGGTGTTCAGGGCACGGACCCTGAAGTCGAGCGGTTCATTCGCGTCTTAGAAAAAAGCCAATCAGTGCGAAGGCTTGGATCGTGCGCCTTGAATATGTGCTATGTCGCCGCTGGCAGACTGGATGCCTATTGGGCGACAAGCGTCTCCGCTTGGGACAGCGCCGCCGGAATCGTCATTACTCGGCAAGCAGGCGCCCAAGTGACCAGCGATCAAGGTTCAACTCTCGATCCATGGAAACCCAAATTCTGTGTCAGCGCCAACGCAACTCTACACGAAGAGATGATTGACTTATTGAATTATCATAGCACTAAAACTTAAAGCGATCGTGCCACTGCGTTGCCAAGTGCTCGTCAAGCTACTCTGAATAAAAGTTGTAGCTTGGGTTGTGAGGATCGAAATCCTCGTCGGTCAGCCCAACGTTGACCTTTAAATTGAGATAGTTGTATTCCTCGATCACTTCCGGTTCCGCTTCTGGTTGTCTCGGCCAATCGTAAGCGATGTAGCGAATCGGCAGATTCACGGCGTCATCGATGAAAACCTGAGCTTGGTAGAACTCGAGTTCAGGCATCGGTTTTGGCTGCGTTACTTGCAGAACGGTGCAAACACGATCCTGGACTTTTGCGTTCTTTCGAAAGTCACAACTCACGTTGGGAACTCGCTTCGCTTGCTCTCCACGCTCGATCAGCTTGACGATCAGATTTTCAACTCCAATCTCGGTCAAGGGGTACCTTTGGCCACGCATTGCCAGCATACCATCGGGCGGAAGTGACACCGTCGGTAGAAACTTACCTTTCAACCCACCTTCGTGCGCAACCATCTTTCCATCATTCTGCCCTTCCACGTAAATCACCTCCCGCCCCTTCACGGCCGAGGGCTTCAAAAAGTGCAAATAAACACTGAGAGGCTGAACCAGTTTCCCGTCACGCACTTTTCGATTACGAATCTTGGCGTACATGAATTCATGAGCAGTCAACTCGCCATCAACTCGCTCACGTTTTACCAACAGGGCTGTATAGTCGGTGACTGACTCCTGGCACGACACCAAACCACCACGTGCGATGCTCAACGCCCGATCGAGTGGATTGGCTGGCGTCGGTTCCAAACTCGCGGCTGCATTCGCAACGCGATGAATCGGTTCTACCAACTGAGGTTGTTGACTGCGGGCCTGCTGCGTCGCAGCAAGGGTCGCGAGCGATCCCAGGACAAATTGGCGACGTTTCATTTTTCAATTCCGTGGGAATAGGACGGCGAAAGAAGGATGCCAGACTCCCTATTCATCGCCGATTGTCAGCCAGAAACTGATCTCTTCCGATGTTGCACCGAGTATCGGTTCAACCGATTCATTCCGAAGCGGTATCAGAATCCCTGATTGCCCGACGATAGAGTGCCAAGACACCTTAAATCCATAGCAATTCAGGTTAGGAACCTCTCACACCGCATACGAACAAGGCAGAAAAACACTTGCTGAACCCATCGCGTGGCGGCCAATTTCCACTTGGCATCGTGTTTTTCACGAACACCAAGACAGATTTTGATGGCGACAGAAACAGCGGATGCCGATGGTGATCAGGCGGGACAACCCGCAACGCGAACCCAAGCCACCTAAATTCACATCGATGCCCCGTGTTTACTCGAATCCTGCTGTGGTCAATCGCCGTCGCTCTGGGAACTCCTGTCAGCGTTCGAGCGCAAGCTGTCTCAGGCTGGGCCGAATCATCCAGTGCCATCGGCCAAGTCCCCGAACCAGTCCGCAGAACTACCGCTCCGCGAGGAAATTCGACTCAGCAAAGAAGCAACGCTCCGCTGGTTGTTTCAGAATTGCGATCCAACCTGACGAATGATCGGCTTGCATATCGGCCCGCGCCGGCGAGCGAAATGCAATCCCATCCGATCATCAATGGCAAGCCGATACGTATGCATCACAATCCACAATCACAGCCGCATCAACTGCTGGTTTCCCCTGCTCGGCAAGCGACCCATAATCACCGGAATTCGAACAGGACGAATTGGTCGCACCATTTTCACCAAAAACACCACAAAATAATCCAGCCATCACCGGCACTGCTGCCCGAGGCGAACAGTCGCCCAACCTGGAAAACACCCTACTCCTATGGCTATTTCGGGGCCAGCCGAACCAAACACTGGACCATTCACTATGGATACCGGGATCGAGTGACCGAGTGGCGGCTACGTTAACTAGGCGACTCGCCGAAGTCAGGGTACCAGCTTACGATGATGGTGCACCGCGTGTCTCCACTCCGTTAATTAAATTGCTTCGCTGAAATGAATGATCGCCCCCCACCAAGTGGCCGACCCCAAGGTCGCCCCAGTGAACCCATTCCCGATCCTTCGGTGATTCCACTTCATGGGTGGCACTGTACACACTTTTTCTATCGCTTTCGCCGCGACCATCTCGATGGCCGACTGAATCACGACCAGCAACAGCAATTCATCGCAGCCCTCGATCGTGACGGTGAAGAATCGCCAGAACGAATGGCAGCGTATTGGATCAGTGGCCATCGAGCTGACTTTGGTGTGATGCTGATGGACCCAGACCCCGCCAAGGTCGATGCAGTCCATCAAAGACTTTTGGCACCGCCACTGGGACGCTATCTCGAACCGACTTGGTCGTTCGTTTCGATGAGTGAAGTCAGCGAGTACGTTCCGTCAATCGAAACCTTTCGGCAACGTTTGATCGATGGGGGAACAGACCCAAATTCACCTGAGTTGGCCGCAAAGGTGGCGGCGTACGAGCGACGACTGCCCATGATGAACGAACAACGGTTGCGTCCCGAGTTTCCGGAGTGGCCTGCAGCCTGCTTCTACCCGATGAATAAAAGTCGTGTGGTCGGTGCTAATTGGTTCACCGAGCCTTTCAGCCGACGCAACGCATTGATGGCAGAGCATGCCCAAAGCGGAATTGCTTTTGCCGGAAAAGTTAGCCAGCTGATTACGGTCGGAGTCGGTGTCGATGACTGGGAATGGATGGTGACGCTGTGGGGTCGTAATCCCGATTACCTCAAAGAGATCGTCTACAAAATGAGATTTGATGAGGCGAGTGCCAAGTACGCGGAATTCGGACCGTTCTACGTCGGCTATCTAGCGACAGCAGAAGAGATTCTCGATCACTGTCACTTGGCATAGCTTTCACTTGGCATCGCTGTCACTTGGCATCGCAGCGCGAAAACAGGATGCAAACCTGGCAGGACGCGACACGGGTACAACAGCACTCAGGTGGTTAAACACCCGACCGGATACGAATAACGCCGGGCCGAGTACTAATTTTGATAGCAAATTAATTGGGTTTGGCGGGCATCGTGTTGACGCCCCCATTGGGCCCAAGTCTGCGGAAGTGCGTGAGGCTGGTATCTCGCTTCTTGTTCAACCGTCATCCCTGCCCGCTGCAGCGTATCGATGATACGGTCGAGCGAGTTACTATCTTCCAGCAGATCGGTCTCGTGCACCTCAACATACATCGCTTGAACGCGATGCAGATGTTCCGCGACCTCCGACAGGACTGCTTCCTCAGCACCTTCGATATCTAGCTTGAGGAATGCAACATCTTGCTGAAGATACTTCGAGAGTCGCTCACAACGTACTTCCGTCGATTGACTTCCCTCACGATTCCCCCATTCCGCCCGGAGCGAATTGCCTCGCGCATCGGCCCCGACCCCTTGATCACCAAATAGTGGCGCGCGGCCGTCAAAGTTTGCTACAGCCGCGTCGATGCAACGCACCCCGGGGATGTCGTTGCGAATAACGTTGAGCTCCAACAGCCGAAAAGCATCGGGATCAGGTTCGAAACAAATGACCTTTGCCATCGGCCAACGAGCCTTCCATTCCAGAACCGAGACTCCGATATTTGCGCCACAATCAATGATCAACGGGTCTTCACCGGCAAGTTCAAAAAACGATGGGAAGTCGTCGACCGCTCGAATCATCGATTCGGCAGCGTCCGTATTTTCGTAATGAAGCTGAAAACCTCTGAATTTCATTTTTCGGATTGCGATTTCTAATTCCTCTTTTCGTTGGACGCGTCTTCACCGGATCATCTCGTCGCCGCAGTCCGAAGCAGCTTAGACCCAAGGTCGCAAACATCACCAGGGTAGACGGCTCGGGAACAGCAGCGTTTGGCGGAACGGGGTCTTGGTCGGCCAACTCCAAATTGATCGCCTCGATTCCGATCGACCCCACGGTTGCCCGCATCGTGAACGGCGTAGCTGCCTCGATGATCCAGGGTGTGACAAATTCAAAGACGTCCGTTCGACCATCACTCAGGTCTTCATTCTGAATGAAGGCACCCGCGAACTCGAAGACCTCTCCTTGGCCAAAGTGTCGAAAATCGAGTTGATGAACCACGACTCTCTTTGAGAACGAGAGGCTTATCTCCTCGTCAAAAAGTGAATCGAACCGCGCTGTCTCATCGCGGCCGACGGAATTAACACCCATGCCCGCGAGCGTCGCATTCGCCGAAACCGAGAAACCTCTTCCACCAAGATCGGTCACCAGCACAGAAAGCGATTGGAAACCGGGAACCAAGAAGGGCCCCGCTGATGGTGTTCCCAGATCGGTCACCGCAATCCCATCCAACCGTTCGCCAAGACCTCCGGGCGAATTGTCCAGCCGGATGACCCCACCGCGGGCGTCATTGGCGTCCACCGCGGTTATAACAACTACAACAACGAGTGCAGCATCGATACATCTCATCGGATGCCCCTTTCCGAGTAAGTGTGGTCAATTCAATAGTGAACATACTTTCCTTATTCTGTTATGACGCTCTCGTCGGCGGTTTACAAGTGGGCCACCTCGTCGGCAGCAGACCTAAGCTGGTCCTAGACTGCTGCGTAAACCGCCCGACGGAGGGGCACTGCAGGCCTTCACATTTGACTCGACCGTTTTTTATCGTTACACTTTTCGTCCGATTTGGAGTACATCGCCGCAACGTGCGGATTAGCCGGATTAGTATGGTGTACACAGTTCAGTAGCACTCGGTGGGCTCGCAGAAGCGATTTCGGCCGAGCCCCGCCTAAAAAAAACGATCACTGTTCAACCACGAACCTAAAGAAATGTGGGAGCAGTTGCAGAATCGAGACAGGTTTGGAGCGATCTTCCGACCTGCTCGTCACCGTTCAACGACATTCCCATCGGGATTTCGATGGGAGCACGACCACTCACCCACGTTAGAGATCTACACGGGAGATTCTTCAGCATGCGTTGTACTGGCAATCCTTTCGGCCGTCGTGGATTCTTGACAGCCGGCACCTTCGGTGGACTTGGACTCTCGCTCCCACAATTAATGTGGATGCAGCAAGCGGCTGCTGAGCAAAAGCATTACGACTTTATTGAAGCCAAAGCCAAGAGCGTCATTCACATCTATCTACCAGGCGGGATGGCTCATCAGGAAAGCTGGGACCCGAAGCCCTACAGCCCATTGGAATATCGAGGAGAGATGAAACCGGTGAAAACAAACACCGGAGAGATTTTCTGCCAGTCGATTCCAAAGCTGGCATCGATTGCTGACCGCTTATGCGTGATTCGCTCGATGACGCATGGCGAAGCGGCTCACGAACGTGGCACTCACAATATGTTCACCGGCTACAAGCCGAGCCCAGCATTGAAATACCCAAGCTTTGGTGCAGTGGTCAGTCACGAGTACGGTCCTCGCAAGAATCTGCCACCGTACGTTTGCATCCCAAACCAGCCAAATGAGTTTGCAGGCACGGGCTATCTTAGCTCCTCCTACGGTCCATTCTCACTTGGCAGTGATCCTGCAAGCAGTGGCTTCAAAGTTCGCGATTTAGACATGTACAGTGGAGTCGATGAAGCTCGATTCGCTCGCCGCCAAGACGCCTTAGCAACAGTCAATAAACGATTCAGTTCAATGACCAATGCTGACAACGTCAAGGCGATGAGCACGTTTTATGAGCGAGCTTACAATTTGCTGGGTTCGCCTGAAGCACGACTGGCTTTCGATCTCAGCAAAGAAGATGACAAGATGAAGGACGCGTATGGCAAAAACCAGGCTGGCCAGCGATTGCTCATGGCACGTCGATTGGTTGAGGCTGGATGCCGCTTGGTCACGCTAACCTACGGCGGTTGGGACATGCATCAAGGCATCACCGCTGCGATGAATCGGACCATGCCACCTTTGGATCAAGCACTCGCTCAGTTGATCTTGGATCTCGAGCAACGCGGCTTGCTGGACACCACGATGGTGATGGTCAGCAGCGAATTTGGAAGAACTCCCAAGATCAACAAGGACGCCGGACGCGACCATTATCCAAAGGTATTCAGCGTGATGCTGGCCGGCGGTGGGATCAAGGGTGGATCGATCTACGGTTCCTCGAACGCAACCGCTTCCGAGCCAGAGTTTGATCCCGTTGGCCCTGAGGACTTGGCAACCACGATGTACCACCAACTGGGAATCGTTGCCGACAAAGAATTAATGGCGCCCGGCGACCGACCGATCGAAATCGTCGACGGTGGCAAGGTACTGAAGGAAATCATTTCCTAAGGTGTTTCCCAAGACCTACCTGCTCGATTTCTGTGAAGTGAATCGGAAATCGAGTTTGTTGTTTTCCCATATCCACCCACCGAACTGACCATGCGAACCAGATTGCTGCTTGCCGCTGCGTGCCTCGGACTTTTTGGATTTGCGTCAACGGCCTCCGCCTACCTGCCCCAACTCACAGGGTCCATCCCTCGTGGCATGCAGCGAGGAACGACGCAAAAAGTGGTCTTGACCGGCACTCGTCTGAGCGATGGGCGTCAACTGTTATTCGACCGCGAAGGAATTCAGGTCAAATCTCTCAAGGCGGTTGATAGCTCCAAAGTCGAAGTCGAGCTTGAGGTTCCCGCTGATACTCCACCCGGCCTGTACCCACTGCGTTTGGTCGCCGAAACGGGACTCAGCAACGTCCTGATGTTCGGAGTCGGCGCGATGCCGACCATCGATGAAAAAGAACCCAACAGCGAGTTTGCTTCTCCCCAACAAATCGAAAGCAACACTACGGTCGAGGGCGTAGTCGCTCGCGAAGACGAAGACTACTTTGCTGTCACATTGAAACAAGGGGAGCGTTTGACCGCCGAATTGGAAGGGGTCCGAATCAAGAAGGGACGCAGTAATCCTTTCTTCGATCCCTACGTTGCTATCCTGAATTCCGAACGATTCGAATTGGCAACGAGTGATGACGCACCTTTGTTGCAACAGGATTGCCTGTGCTCGATCGAAGCACCGAAAGATGGCACTTATATCATTGTTGTTCGCGATTCCTCGTTTGGTGGCAACAACGATCGCTATCGATTGCACGTCGGATCCTACCCTCGCGCCGTGGCAGTTATCCCTGCCGGTGGCCCACCCGGTGAAATCGTCGACATGACCTTTATCTCGGTCGGCGGAGACGCGTGGATCGAAAAGGTGCAAATGCCAAGTGAGGTTTCCGAAGCCTACCCGTTGACGGTCTCCACTGAAAGCGGTGTCAGCCCCTCGCCAAACTACATCCGCATCCAGCCGATGCCGAATGTGATCGAGCAGGAGCCCAACAATTCATACAAAGAGTCGACTGCGGGTCCACTCCCCGCTGCCTTCTGCGGAGTCATCGGTGAACCGAATGACAACGACTACTTCAGTTTCGAAGCCAAGAAAAATCAGACAGTGCACATCCGCGCCTATGCTCGCAAAGTGCTCCGTAGCGAACTCGACAGCGTTATCAATGTTTACAACGACCAGGGTGGTCGCGTTGGTGGAAACGACGACAGCGGTGGGCCGGATAGCTTTCTTGAATACAAGATCCCCGCCGACGGAAAATACCATGTTCGCATCAACGACCATCTCAAAAAGGGCGGCCCAGGCTTTGCCTATCGAATCGAAGTTAAATTGGCTACGCCGCAACTCACTCTGTCACTCCCAGATCGACGACGCTATGAGGCAACCCAACTGAACGTTCCCCAGGGCAACCGAGCAGCTGTGATGATCAACGCCAGCCGCGCCCGTGTCGGGGGAGCAATTGATATCAGCGGGCTGAATCTGCCCGAAGGCGTTTCTGTCACGCCTATTCAGATGCCGGCCAACCGGACCACAGTTCCACTGCTGCTCACCGCGACACCGGACGCTAAGCTTGATGGCCGTTTGGTTAACTTTGTTGGAAAGATTACGGATAATCCGATTGAAAGTCGGTTCACGCAACAGCATCAGTTGCTGATCGGTCAAAACAACAGTGTTGTCTACGACTACCATGCCGACCGTGGTGCCGTAGCCGTGATCAAGTCAGTTCCCTGCTCCTTCGAGATTGTGCAGCCACAAGTGCCAATCGTTCGCAACGGCTCGATGAACCTAACTGTAAAAGTTGACCGGGGTGGATTGGATGCCGATATCCCAATCCGGATGCTCTACAACCCACCCGGCATTGGCTCGAGTGGAAGCATCAATATCCCGAAAGGAAAGAACGAAGCAAGCATACCCTTGACAGCAAATGGCTCTGCTAGCATCGGACCTTGGCCGATCATCATATACGCCTCGGTAGGTGGAAACGAGATCGCGACCGAGCCCGCAAATCTGGAAATCGCTGACAAACTCTTCACCTTCGCTTTCCCAAAAACATCGAGCGAACTCGGTGCTGACGCGAATGTCCTTGTCGATATTGAGATCACTCGGGAATTCGAAGGAACCTGTGAAGTTGAATTGGTTGGCCTGCCCGCCGGTGTGGTCTGCGAAAAGACTACGATGCCAATAACCAACGAGACCGAGCAAGTTGTGTTCCCCGTCAAAATCACTGAGAAGGCACGTGTCGGCCAACACAAAACACTCGTTGCCAGAGCGACGGTGACCTCTCCCAAGGGAATCATCAAACAGACTCAAGGGACCGGCATCCTGCAGATCGACAAACCATTGCCGGCTCCCGTCGCCAAGCCAGCAGCAAAGCCGGCTGCCAAGAAAGAAGCAGCGAAGCCCGCTGCACCCGCACCGAAGAAACCGCTGAGCCGCTTGGAGCAGCTCCGCCAGTCCAAAAAAGCCGAAACCTCTGACGAATAACCCGGCAACCAACGATTCACCCCCCATGATGTTGATGGCTTGTCAGTCGGCAGCCGTCAACGGTTCGGAAAGACCGAAGGTATCAACATGATGCGTCGACTATCCATCTTCTGGCTACTCACTCTGGCGACCGCGACCTTTACGTTGGCAGCATCGCCAGAACCAGCTGCTGCGTCCGCCTCAAAATCCGACCCAGCAGCCGAGCGAAAACTCCTGGTCTTCCCTGACCAAATTCAACTGGACACGGCACGGGACTACCAACATTTCTTGGCAGTCGTCCGCCGAGACGACGATGTCACGATAGATGTGACCGAAACGGCGAAGTGGACATTGTCTGACGATCAATTTGCCAAGCTCGAGGGAAACAAAATCCTTCCCGTTGCGGATGGTGAGACCGAGTTGATTTGCGACCTTGGTGGTACGGTGCGACGAATTCCCGTGAAAATCAGTCGCAGCGCCGAAAAGTTACCGATCAGCTTTGAAAAAGATATCGTGCCTATCATGACCCGCAGCGGCTGCAACACCGGTAGCTGCCATGGGGCCGCTCGCGGTAAAGATGGATTCATGATCAGTTTGTTCGGGTACGATCCAGCCGGTGATTACAAACGCATCACCCGGGAAATCGGTATGCGTCGGATCAATCTCGCCGTGCCTGAGGAAAGCCTGCTTTTGACCAAGTCGATTGGCCAAGTCACGCATACAGGCGGAAAGCTTTTCGGTGAAGACAGCATCTACTACCAAACCATTCTGGAATGGCTGAAAGCCGGCGCGCCAGCTGACGCGACGCCGCCGCCAAGTGTCGCCAAACTCGAGATCTATCCAACGCAAGCCGTCATTGAGGGCGTGGGAAGCAAACAACGCTTCATCGCCTTGGCACACTACAGCGACGGAACAACACGAGACGTAACCAACCTCGCGGCGTTCATGACAAACAACGAGACCTCTGCTGCGATTGACAAGAATGGCTCGGTCACTGCTGGCGCTCGTGGTGAAGCTTTTGTCATGGCTCGCTTCGAGACCAAGACCGAAGGTCGCCAGGTGCTGGTACTCCCAAAGGAACTAAAATACGAGGCACCAGAGATCGAGGGAAACTACATCGATCAGTTGGTCGGCAAGAAACTTAACCAGTTAAGAATCCTACCTAGTGGTCTGTGCACCGACGAAGAATTTATACGCCGAATCACGATCGACATCACCGGACAACTGCCGACCGAAGAAGAGTACCACCAGTTTGTCAATGATATTGCCGGCGACAAACGCGCACGACTGATTGATCGTTTGCTCGAACGCAAAGAATTCAGTGAAATTTGGGCGATGAAATTTGCTCAACTCCTGATGATCAAGAGCACCAATCAGGTCAGCTATAAATCTGCGTTTCTTTACAACCAATGGCTGACAGATAAATTTGCCAAAAACGTACCGCTCGACGAAATGGTTCGAGAACTGTTTGGTGCAACCGGAGGTACGTTCAGTAATCCAGCGACGAACTACTATCAAATTGAACGCGATACGCTCAAGCGTGCCGAGAATGCTGCCCAAGTGTTCATGGGGATTCGTACTCAGTGTGCCCAGTGCCACAACCATCCATTGGATCGCTGGACGATGAATGACTACTACGGCTTTGCAGCATTCTTTTGCCAAACAGGCCAAAAGAATGCCGAAGATTATCGCGAAAAGATCATCTACGACCGAGGTAGTGGTGAGGTCAAACACCCGGTGAACGGGCAAACCATGCAACCCAAATTCCTGGGTGGCGAACTGGTCGACACCAAAGGTAAGGACCGTCGCGTTGTGATGGCCGAGTGGCTAACCAGCGCCGAGAATCCCTACTTCTCAACCAGCATTGCCAACCGCGTCTGGGCGCACTTTATGGGGGTCGGAATCGTCGACCCTGTCGATGACATTCGCGTCAGCAATCCGCCCACCAACCCTGAACTGTTTCAAACACTCGGGAACAAATTGGCAGATTACAAGTTTGACTTCCGACAACTTGTTCGTGACATCTGCAATAGCAATGCGTACCAACGCACCGTCACCCCGAATGAATCTAACCAAAGTGACACCCGAAACTACGCGTATGCTCGCGTGCGACGTATCCCCGCAGAAATGCTTCTTGATATCGTCAGTCAGCTGACGAACACGAAGGAAAAGTTTCGTGGCCTGCCACTCGGCGCACGCGCCGTCCAAATTGCTGATGGCCGGACAAGCACTTACTTCCTGGATACTTTCGGCCGAGCACCCCGTGACACGGTTTGCGATTGTGAAGCGTCGACCGACCCCTCCTTGTCGCAAGCTCTTCACTTGCTCAACGGCAGTGCCACCAGCGGTAAAATCACGCAAGGAAAAGTCATCGATGAACTGCTCGCTAATGATGCGACCCCCAAACAGGCACTAGAAAGGCTCTACGTTCGTTGCCTGTCGCGGTATCCCACGGATGAAGAAATGAAGGAACTATTGGTTTCGGTCGGGGAAGCCGCAAATCCACAGCAGGGTTTGCAGGATATCTTCTGGGCGATTCTCAACAGTCGCGAGTTCGTTTTCAATCACTAATGCCCGCCCGAGTGTGGGCTGCCTCGTCGATACATTCAGTTTCATCCGAACTGATTCGTTCGGAGAAAACTTAAGCACCTAACATCAAGCCGATTCAAAAATTCGGCGCCGGCCCGATTCTAATTATCATCGAATAAATGATGCGAATCTTACTAACTTGCGGAATATTGCTGTGCGGCTCGGTTGTCCTGAATGCTCAAGAAAAAGGTGCGGAAAAGCCGGCGGTTAATTTCACCGACCACGTTCTACCCATCTTTCGTCAACACTGCTTGACGTGTCACAACGCGAATGACGCTGAAGCCGGACTCGCAATTGACACCTATGCAGGCCTGATGGAAGGTGGTGGTAGCGGCGATGCGGTGACCGATGGAGACTCCAGCGGTAGCCGACTTTACCTCGTGATGACTCACGAGGAAGAACCGACGATGCCGCCCAACCAGGACCCGCTGCCTGCCGACCAACTTGAGATCATTCGTCAATGGATCGATGGTGGGTTACTGGAAAATAGCGGCAGCAAGCGAAAGAAAAAAAAGGGGCCCTCGCTCTCCTTCAGCGCGACTGACTCTTCCGGCAAGCCCGCCGAGATCGCGATGCCCGAGACGGTTTGGCGGGTTCCTGTCGTCACCACCATGCGACACGCTGCCGCCTCCGCGATTGCCACCAGCCCCTGGGCACCGATGGTCGCGATCGCTGGCCAAAAACAAGTCTCTCTTTATCACACCGACACAAACGATTTGCTCGGTGTCATCCCGTATCCCGAGGGTATTCCGCAAGCAATTCGATTCAGCCGCGATGGAGCTTATTTGCTGGTTGCCGGCGGCACGCATGCAGCAATGGGAACTGCGTCACTGTACGACGTGCGATCCGGCAAGCGGCTTCTCAGCGTGGGTGATGAATTAGATGTCGTTTTCGGAGCAGATATCAATGACAATCTATCCAAAATTGCGATGGGTGGACCGCAGCGAATTGTTCGAGTGCTCGACACTGCTTCGGGCGAAGTCCTGCACGAATTGAAGAAACATACCGACTGGGTCTATAGCGTCGCATACAGCCCGGATGGAGTCCTTGTCGCGAGTGGCGACCGGTCCGGTGGTTTGCACGTTTGGGAGGCAGAAACTGGTCGTTTGTATCTCGACCTAATCGGCCACAAGGACGCGATTCGCGGTATCTCATGGCGGGCCGATTCCAATGTGTTGGTGAGTGCTAGTGAAGACGGTACCGTCAAGCTGTGGGAAATGAACAGCGGCAATCAGCTCAAAAGCATCACCGCCCACGGTGGTGGGGCAACCGGTGTCCAAATGTCGCGAGACGGGCGCATGGTCACCTGCGGCAAAGACCGCACGGTCAAATTGTGGGACGCCTCCGGCAACAACATTGCAACGATGCCCGCCTTTGCAGAGCCCGCTTTGGAAGCTGCGCTCACGCACGATGGCAAAAAAATCATTGGTGGTGACTGGGCCGGTAAGACTGTCATGTGGACCATCGAAGACCCCAAACAGGCAGTAAGCTTCGCGGCGGATCCACCTGCTGTCGAACAACAACTTGCCACGATGGCCGCAAGCACTGCCGAACTCGACAAAGCTTTGGCCGCCGCGACCGAAGGCGAAGCAAACGCTCAACAAACCGTCGACGGATTGACAGCCTTGGAACAGTCCTATGCCGACCAACTAACACAAAACAAAACAGCACAGACCAAGTCACAATCCGATTTATCCGCTGCTGAGAAACAACTAGTTGCCTACCAACAACAACGCGAAACAGCAGCGAAAACACTGGCAACAACCCGCCAGACCATCGAGCAACTAGCTAAGCAGATCGAAACGACCACGAAGACAATCGCAGCACAAAAAGAACAACTAAACACCGCCATCACCAAGCGTGATGGGGCGAAAAAGCGGGTAGCCGAGCTCGCAGCAGAATTGGCATTGCGACAACAAGAACATGGTCAACTGAAAGCAGATGCCGTTTCATCACTTGCAGCAATTGTCGACCGCGAACTTGACTTGGCGGCGAAAGAGCGTGCTGCAGCCACAGATGAAGCGGATGCTGAGAACAATCGAAAACAAGCGGAGACGCAAGTTAATCAGCTGACCCAACAAATCACCGTCTTGAACGCCAAGGCCCAACAGAGCACCAAACAAATCAATGCGTCCAAAACCGATTTAAACGCGATCGATGCACTGATTACAAAACTGTCAGCAGAAGTCCAAACCGCCGAGCAGCAACTCGATGCCAAGTCCGAGGAAGCCGAAACCATTCAAAAACAGATCGCCGCAGAATCTGATGAAACTAAGAAAAAGGCGCTGGCCGAGACACTCAATCAAGCCCAGACTCAGATTGCTTCCGCCAAAACAGTTTATAACGATCTAACCAAGAAGCTCACAGAGGTAACAACAAAGAAGGCCGCAACAGCAAAAGTCATCGAAGATGCGACAGCGTTAGCCACAACTCTCACAAAGCAGAAAACGCCGAAAATCGCGCAACTTGAAACGGCCAAGAAGAGCATGACGCAATGGCTTGCATCACGAGACCAAGCAGCAAAGAAAAAGACTGAGTTCGCACAGCAGTTGGCACTGGTGACTGGCGAAGTGACTGCGATCACCGAGTTAAAAGATGGTGCGGTTAAAAAAATCGCCCTCCTCGTCAAGCAACAAGAATCATTAAGGCGGCAGCAACAAGTCCATGACAAGACGTTCGCACTCCACGAAGCTGCTCGGGTAGCTGCCGAATCGAAACTGGCCGATCTGTTGAAAACTATTGAATCAATCACGCCGAAGCTCGATGCCGCAAAGATGACGGCAACCAAGCTTGCGAGTGAAGTTACGAATCTCGACGCAAAACTCAAAGCACAACCAACTACGATTGCAAGCTTGAAAAAGGCAATCGGCGATTACACCGCCGCGAACGCGAAACTCGACAAGCAGATTGCTGAGAACAAGCAAGTTATGGGACAAGCGGTCGCCAAACTCGCCGAAGCAAAAACAGCAACAGAGTCGGCTCGCACCAAATTGACGGCTGCCCAATCAAAGATGCAAAAGCTCCAAGCTGAAGTTGCTGCTTTCGCAGAGCTCGGCCAAAAATTGACTACGGTAGCAAACGCGACCAAAGGAGATGCTGAAGCGAAACGTGCAGCCGTCGAGCCCGAAGCAACCCGGGCCGCCACCTTGGAAACTGCGATGAGCAAGCGCGAACAGGAGCTTGCGGAGGTATCTCAAACGCTCGCTAAATTGCAGACCCAACTGGAAGCCTTGACCAAAGCCCAAGCGACAGACAAACAATCCCTGACCGTGACTCAGGCGAAGATCCAGGAATTGGAAACCGCCGCTGATGAAGCGGAGTCAATCGCCGAGGAAAAACGAGAGGAAGCCGAATTCTTCCAGTCGGCGTACGGCAAATAGCAACAAACCGGCTGTTGCGGCTTTTTTGTGATTCGCCCGACAAGTCTGAGCGTTGTATAGAGCCCTGGCGATCAGTGGTCGCAGAATGGTGCCGGCGAGCTTTCTCTGGACAGCTCTAGTCACAAAAACCGGCCTCTGGTTGTAACGATCGCAGCAAAAATGGGGGTGCAACCACCCGCTGGCGGCGATTCGATTGGTGCACCCTCGCGATTTGGTTTTGTCGACTGCGGTGTTTGCGTAGACTGTAGGGAGCGGCTCCTGTCAGGTTTCGCTCTTTTCTACCGATGCAAATAGATACTGGTACGACCCGTTCAAACGGCTCGTCCCGGATCCGTTTGGCTAACCAACCGCTGACGATGCGATTCCTACCCCTTTCACCGGCCTGCCTTCAGTACGCCTTTGGCGTTTGCATGGTGACATTGTGGCTCGCAGTAACAGGACTGGCACAACCTCCGGGGACCTCTCCCCCGAGAGCTGCCCTCAAAACGGGAAAAGAAGACAACCAATCGGGATTGCCGGTCGAAGCCTTCTTATTTCTCAGTGAAGCGGAAACGCAGGTCTTCATGCCGAGCTTGACTTGGGAAGAATTTGATCGGCTCCGCAAACTCGAATCAGGTGTCAATGCGACAAGTCAATCCTTTAGCTATCGGTCGCTTTCGATCACCGGAACCGTTCAAGACAAACGCGGCAAGCTAGACGTGTCAGTTGAGTTGACGATCGAACCGACTGCCGGTCGCTGGGTTTCAATTCCTTTTCGGATGCGCAACTTCAACCGTCTCGCGCCACCCGACGTTACCGGGGTGGATGAATATTTCATGGGGTTAGGATCGGGTGATGAAAGTGGCTATTTGCTATTTGTTAAAACAGATCAGCAGAGCGATGTCACTTTACGCATGCCAGTCTCGGCAAAAATCGACCAATTAGCGTCCGCGCAAACGCTCGACTTTAAGCTTCCCAACGTTCCATCCACCATCAGGATTGAAACATCCACTGAGGGTGTCGTGGGCGATATTGTTGGTGGTGGTACGGAAGTCATCGAATCGACAAATGAAGTTGATGGACGTACCACGCTGAACATTGAAAGTGTCGGTGGCGACTTTTCCGTACGGTGGGGAAAGTTATCCCAAGCCGAAGACGATTTGCCGTTACTGGAGGTACAAAGTCGATTGAGTGTTCGATGGGATTCACCGCAAGATCAACCTCTCGTTTCAGTCCAAATGACGATTCGAAATGTTCGCGGATCCATCCGTTCATTCCCATTACGTTTACCAACAGGCGCGATCGTGTCCGATTCGCCACGTTTGGGAACAAGTGGGCAAACCATTGACATCGGCGATGCGAGTGACAGCGGAATTCGTGAAGTGATCATTCCCGAGGAAGAGCGACAACAGCGAATCGATTTAAATTTTGATCTGCAACTGGCCAATGATGATGCAACGGCTTCCGACCCACTACTTTTTCAAGTACCCGATATACCAGGTGCGCTTCGACACTCCGGTGAGATCGAAATCGAAACTAGCGGTGACTATCGTTTGCAGTGGCGATCCACAGCTTGGGTTCGCAGCCAGCTAGGCGAAGCGCGCGAAGAAGGTGTAGCCGGACGCTCCTATCGCTTTCGATTCGACCGGTCATCATTTGAATTGCCACTGTGGTTAGGTGTAAAGGAACGACAGTTACGAATCAACAATCAATCTCAGATTGTGATTCGCGAGTCGCTCGCCAGCCTAGAAATGACAATCACCGTCAACGGCCAAGCGACGGATGGAAGATTACAATTCGATGATGCGAATTGGCAAGTTAAATCAATCGAAAGCACTTCGACCGGCGAACAACTTCAATCCTTCCAAGTAGCTGGATTGCGTTTTATCGAGTTCAATTCGGTGGTTGGCGAAGAATCGGCACCGATTCGTATCCGTGCCGAGCTTCCGATTGATGAAAAACTTGATCTTGTTCAGTTCGGCATACCGCGCGTACTCAGCGTCGAGGGAACCGTCGTCGTCCAAAACGCAACCGTTAACCTTGTTAGCAGCGGTCGCACGATGCTGGTTGTCGATTTAGACGCCTCTTCAGGAGTGACGCGACTCATTCCATCAGCCGCCGAACTCACCTCTGATTCGCCGATCTCACGTTTCCGCGTCATCGCCCAAGACACACCTGCAATCATCGTCGGGACGATGATCGACCAATTGCCTCGAATCACGCTGGCCGGCCAATCATCGGTCGAATTAGACGGTCGCCAACTTCGCACAACCGTAGACTGGACCGTCACGTCTGGGTTGGACTTGGAAGGAGCGTTACCAGTCCGAGTACCGGGAGTGCAAGATCCACTTGCAACAGAGGCTCCTGATTTCGAGACTTACGACGGAGTCACGAAAGATTTAACCAGGGATTCGAAGCGAATCGAAGATGGTGGTTGGGTAGTGACCGTCTCAGGTATTCGCGCCGAGTTACGTCCTCTGCAGGGCGAGCAATTTCTGCTCGTGTCGCCGGAACTTTCCAGTGGTGCGATGTCAATTCGTTGGCAGTCGACTCGGAGTCTACCTAATGAAATCAGCAATGGCTTGATTGAGCCTATCTCGCTGCCACGCCCCGATGTTCCCGATGTCACCCAACGCGGTTCACAGCGAGTCACACTTCAAGGAAGCCAAGAATTTGAACTCGTCTCCGCGGACACCCCTGCAGTCACAAGCATTGAGCTTGATTCGATACCCCGTGATCCAGTGCGGGTTAGATTGCAGTCTCGGCTGACCTCGCGAGAAGAGCTTTCGATTCGGCAGATGATGTTACGAACCGCCGTAGGGCTTGCGACGAGATATGAACAAGTGTTGGCCAAGATTCAAGGCGGTGATCAGTTCCGCGTTGAGTTACCAGAAATAGCAACGGAGGTCTCCGTCGAAGCCTACATCGACAACGCTCTACCAGCTCCCGTGCGACGCGAAGGCAACACGTTGCAGATCGCCCTGCCGGGTGACAAGGCTCCCCATATCGTTGACCTCCGTGTCTGGATCCCGGTCCGCACCGATTCTTCATTTGCGACTATCCAACCCACGCTGAAACTGCCAATCGGCTCTGGCCGAGTTTACTGGCAGATCATTACGCCGCTCGACGGTCATGTCTTATGGGCCTCACCCACGCTCGGCCGCAGTATGACGTGGCGATTCGACCACTGGAGATTGTACCGAGAGCCAACCTACACAGATCAAGAATTGCGGAACATGTTTGCCACATCTTCCGAAACAGTCAGTCCGAGCAATGCACTGCCGCTTGGCAATCCGTACCTCTATGTTGGTTCTGATACTCGTTCGTTTGAAGTGGTGGTTGTATCACGATTCCTACTTTGGATGGTAATTGGATCAATCGTGTTACTGACTTCTATCATCCTGACCAGCCTACCTAAGTCACGACATCCACTTACCGTCGTCGTCGCAGCCATCTTTTTCGGCGGTCTATTGGCAATCGCGCCTGATGCAGCAGTCTTGGCAGGACAGTTTGGAATCATCGCGTTAGTCCTGGTGGTCGTCATGATCGCTATCCGTGTCTTACTGCGGCACTCAGGAAGTAACCGTGTCTTCACTTCGACTCCCAAAGTTACAAACACCTCGCCATCCACTCGAACACGAAAAAAGTTAGAATCTGGACCGGTCGTAGCGTCCACCCAGCAACTTCCACCGGCTACGCCATCTGAGGCGTCGTCATGATGAATTATGCCCAAGCCTGGATTCGAATCTGGCGATCCATATCTCATCGGACGGGCAGCGTTGGGATCACAATCGCTGTCTGTCTGACTGCAATATCACACGGCTACGCTCAACCACCGGCCGAAGAATCGACGGCAAGTGATCCAACGCTGCCTGGTACTCTTGCTTTGCCAACCGCCCTTCCCGATGGGCGTTCGCTCCGAGCCATCGGATTCTATCAATCCCAAGTGGCGGAATTGGTACCAAAAAATTACCAGCCGGTGGAGATCGACGAACTGCGGTCTGCCGTCGATCGGCTGACTGATCTTGCCACAGATGATCAAACGAGCCGAGTGAAAGAATCGGTTTACTGGATTCGTGTTGAGGGGGACACCTTGGTCAGTGAACAAAGTGTTTTGCAAATTGAATCGTATCGAGAGGGAATCTTGCGGCGCTCTCTAGGACGGGTCAACTTGGCAATCGTCCGAACCGACTCACGCAATGTTTTGCCGGAAACCGAAAGTTTGCCACACTTAGAATCATCACCCGACGGAACACTCGTGGCTGTTTTGGATGGCAAGTCGCAGGTGAATCACACGATTAAATTCCAGTGGCGGCTCCGCGGTCGTGTTTCAGGATCAGGTCACGAATTCTCAATGCGGCTACCGCCGACGCCGCAAACCCGCATTATTATTTCGGCCCCAGCCGATACCCTAATCACAGCGGTCAATGGCGTCTCGCGGCAACTCACCAGTCCCCCACTAGACGCCATTGATTTAGCTCCCGATCAAACGTGGTACGAATTGGACGCGGGTGGCTTGGAAACGGTCCGCATCCGAACCCAAAAGATAGATGCGACCGGAGACGGCTCAAGCACTGTCGTTCGTCAATCAACAGTCCAGTACCAAGCCGAACCGATCGGACTTTCATGGACCTGTCGCATGGTCATTCAACCACCACTGAATCAACCTCTTCCCAGGCTTGTCGTTCGCGGAACAACCATTACGTCTGCCAAAGTCAATGCGACGGACGTGTCCTACTCCAGTGAAACCATTGGAGATCGCCAACAGTATTTGCAATTGGATGTCCCGCGTGGGCTGATCGACGCAGATTCCTTGCTGGTCGACGTGACGTTAACCGGGTTCACCACTTGGGACAATCGACGCGGCTGGTGCGCGCTGCCAATGCCGATTTGGGTCGGCGACCAAGTGATCTATGCCTCGGCAAGCGACAATCTTGAATTGACGGTCAGCGATCCCGTCCAAATCGTTGACTGGGAACTTCCTGAGGATTGGCAAGAAGCGGCGCAAATCAACACAGGTGAAGCTACCACGTACTTTCGTGCGAGTGGTCCCCCGATCGCGATTTCTAACGCCAGTGACAACGGCGAAAGTCGTGTCATTACGTCGCAACCTACATGGTCACGGATTCGATTCAACCAACGCCCGGCTGTAGCTCAGGCGGACACACTGCTACGAATCGAGGAAAGTAATGAGTCTCTTACAGCGGCGGCCCGCATTGCCTTAACAGTTGATACCAGTCGAATCGAACCATTGCGTCTGATGATCCAGCCAGCTTGGTCGGTTGATTCAGTGACATTTGGTCATTCAGGACGATTGATTGAAACCGGCGGCTTAACCGAATCAACGAGATTGATTGATTTGTGGCCGGAAAGCGAGGACATCGATGGAAATCAACTCATCATTGAGGTGACTGGCAACCGATCGATTCGGGCGACAGCCAATGCTGCGATCCCGTCCACCTGGTTCGCGCGCATCAATGGAATTCGTGGTGGACTTATCGCCGCGCTACTGCAACCGACCGAATTTAGTTGGAGTGGACAGTCGACTCTAGAACGACTTTCAGGCCCGCCGCAGGAGTTAGATGAAGCTCAACTCGAATTCTTCGCAGGAACGGACATACAAACTCTCTGGTTTCGCCCCACCATTGGGCGGATACCGAAAGTAGAACTACAAACACCAACGGTCGCTTTTAATACATCGTCTTTGTTTCAGGTTTTTCGAGACGGAAACGACATCCTGGAAACTTTACTGATCGAAGTTGAATCACAAAGTCAATCGTTGAAACAACTAACGATTGACACTGGACCAGCTGCTGGACGGCCGCCGATGCGTTGGTCGATCAGCGGTATTAACGAATCTCCCACAACTTCGATTGCACCGTCTGACATCGAAATCGGAAGCGCCGATCGTGAGGGCAGCTACCTGATCGATGTTTCGGACAAGGTACTCCGAGGTCGTCGATTAATTGGTCGACGTCAGTATCGCACTAAACAAGATTTGTTGTTGCCATTACCCGCTGTGCCAGGTGCTACCTCGCAACAGTCAGAAGTCCAAATCGGTCCAGGCATCATCACCAGGCGAAAATCACCATCTGTCCAGCGCGTGCCGTTTGGCACGCTTGCAATCGCCAGATTTGAGAATCAATCACCTCAGCCGTTCACTGCCACCGAGCCAAGTCAAATCAAACGTTTTCGGTATGACGCAGTTGAACAGCCCTCCCTCACCATTGCTGCTTCACTAGCCGAACCAGAGGTCACAGTCGTTTGGCGCGAACAGGTACGTGTCATCGCATCGAGTCGCGGATCGGACCTCATCGAAGCCGTGTACAGGGTGACGCCTGCAACCGACTTTCAAATCGAGTATGACCCAGAGCTCCAGCTCTCCTCGATCGTCCGCGATGGCGTACCGGTCGACCTGATTACGCTGCCACAACGACCAATTGTTCTGCAAGGAGAGGGGCAAACGGAAACCATCCGAGTGAGATGGACGCGATCACAATTTCAATCGAGTTGGCTACGCCGATGCCGGATTCCACAGCTCAACGCGTCCGGTACCATCCTCCGATCTGACCACGAATTGATCGCTGCTGCGGACACCTTTGCTCCAGCTTCTCTCTGGCGTGGTCGCACAACAGGCCCCCATCTGACCACCGTCAAGGTGCAATCAGGAACTATTGTCACCTTAGTGAGGCGAAATAATGCATTAGCCTTCGGCTGGTTAGTTGCCTTTCTATTGTTTGCGGCAAGTTGGCGGCTTGCCAATCAGTCGCCCCTTAAAATTGCAGTGGTAGTGTCTGTTTTCACAACACTTTTGTGCTTATGGTGGCCTTGGCGATTAGCTGTCATCGGATGGTTCATTGTACCCATCCTGACTGCGGCAATCTTGGCGACCACGCAACAGTGGTCGAATCGCGAAAGCACAAAAACAGAAGCACTCGATGACGGGTCGACCGCCCCTCAGAAAAATCTCTCCAACTCAACCAGCGATTTTTCGATCGGAAGCATCGCGAGGCTCATCTTCTGGATCACATTTTCTGGGTATATCCTGCAAGCAAGTATTGGTCAAGAATCTGAATTGAATCGCTCCGAAGGTGTGACGGCTGATCCCGAAACAGTCAATGTTCTGGTGCCGATGAATCGTGACGGCGCTGTCTACGGGAATATTGTCTATATCCCAAAAGAGATAAAAACAGAACTGTTCCCGCTCGCAACAACGCAGTCCACACAGACACCCCATATCCAATGGGCGAGTTATTCTCTGCAGCTTGATTCGAAAATCAATGGATCAAATCCTGAAGCCGGCTGTTCACTCGAAGTCGATTACTTACTGCGGATTGAACCAAGCGAACTCAAGAGTGTTCCTGTTCGGTTACCCCTCCCACCCACTACAGTAAGAAGAATAGAGCGAGTGGACGAAGCCGGTGGACTAATACCATTTCGCACCACAACGGATGGCCAACTTGTGGCTACCATGCCCCAAGGCAAAACTTTCCACCTTCGGATCACGCTGCAGCCCGCGGTCAACCAAGCGGAACAATGGACAAAACTGTTTGTACCGATTCCGCCTGTTGCCGCAACGCGATTGACCGTCGAATCGGAGCAAGACCTCGATGCGATTCGATTTGGGGGAACGACCGGTAATCTGCTTCGTGAGACCGACCTCCGTCGCTGGGTGGATGATCTGGGGCCAGTCAATTCATTGGAAATCGATTTTCGTTCGGAAGCGACTTCAGCCACCGATTCCAAGCCAATGCAGCGCCGATATTGGATCAGTGCCAATGCAAGTCAAGTGACAATCGACTGCGAAGTTGACCCACCTACCACGTTGGCTGCCGGTGAAGCCTTTCAATTCGTGCTACGTGACTCTAGATTACCGACCTTAATATCAACCGACTGGAATTTAGACCGTAGCGAGCAATACACGCCATCGCGACGCCTGATGACATTCACCAGCCTTCGAGACAATCCTGGTCCCGTCCGATTATTTTGGAAGACGCCCGTTCAAATCAAACAATCAGCTCCACCTTTCGCGATCAAAATACCAGAGGTCATCGCGGCGGCACTGGGCGAAAACGCACCAGCCTGGATTGCGATACACACTGACCCCTGGGTTCGCATCGTCTCTTTGCAAAACGAGACAATCGAGGCCTTGTCTGTGGATCACTTCCTCGCTGCTTGGAGTGGTTATCGCGGCAACATCGATCGTGCTATCGTCGCTTTGGCTGACCTGCCATCACCAATACTGGTTTACCAACCACCCAGCAAAGCCGCTGTTTCGCAGCGACAAGAAATCTGCATCAGTCAAAATCGGCTTGAACTTCACTATTCTGCAACCGTCACTCCACGCGACGGAGAAAACCAGCGTTACGCAATCCGATATCAACGCCCACTTCAATTGATTATGGCTTCTGTTGATGGTGAACCCGTTACCACGAAGACAATTGGCAGCGGACAAGCCATCGAATTACCACTGGGAGTTTTTCGTGGTACGGAACCCATCTTGATCGATTTGGTCGCGTTTCAATCGATACCTGAACCCACGCGGCGCGAATTCACACCGCCAACCATAGAATTGATTGTAGGCGGCAATCAAGTTTCAGATTGCGTCTGTAGCTTGTATCGAACCCCAGCCGTCGACATACAAGTCAAAACCGTGAATGGTTCGGATCCGCGATTACCGACACCTGAACTGACCCGTGATTTGTTATTGAAAGGATGGGTACCCGTTGCACAATGGACTCGCAACACAACAGTCGAAAACGAGTCTGATTCACCCGAGCCGGCAATCAGTTTTGAATCTTCACCGGTGGATACTCGCTTTGACTGCAGTCAGCTGATTTCAATCAATCGCTCCGAAAGCCAATGGGCAATGGAGGTTGGCATTCGATTTTCACCTGATCAGAAACCGAGAACCAATTCAGACACCGGACCCAAACGCCTTCCAGATTTCCTCGACGTCGAAATACCCACTGCGTGGTGTAACAACCTAACGATCGAACCTTCTACACTCACCTACACTCAGCGTCCAGCAACCGACGACACCCGTCAAATCATACGAATCCGTAGCAATCCGCAGCAGACTGAAGACACCATGATTTCTCTCAGGGGACGTCTTCAGAGCAGCGAAACCGGGCGTGTCAGCGTTCCTGCAGTACAAGTACTCGGCGCTGGCGACCGCCAAATCTACGTTGACGTCCCTAATCGACTTGACGATGATCCGATTCAATGGCGGACCAGCGCGGTGGAGGCGGTCAACCTCCCCAAGCGCTGGAGTGACCAAGACTCCAACCGATCAACCTACTTAGTGGCAAGCCCTTCTTGGTCCATCGACCTCGCGCCTTTGCCAAGAGACGAATCGGGTGCGGTGGTCTTCAATGCAGATGCCCAGGTGTTCCTCCGAGAACAAGGCCCCCTACTCTTATGTCATTGGGATTTTTATCCAGGTAACCTCGAGATTATGCGTATCCGATTGCCCAAGGACACAGAACTGGTCGGTGCCTGGACCGCAGGTCGCGCGGTAATACCCTCCACCTCTACCAAGGACGATTCAACGAATGCGCAATATCTAGACCTACCTCTTTCCATAAGCGGGCTTTCGCAGCCTGTTGAACTACTGCTGAAACTACCTATCGCCACATCGCAGCGAACAGCATATCTGCCAGAGCTTGTCGATGTCACGGCAACCACAAAATGGCTGGTGCATTACGCGCCGACGACAAGCGGAACAGCGCTATCCTCACAGGTTCGAAACCTCAAACAACAGCGCGCCATTTCGATGGCGCGTGGCGTGGTGGATGCAATCTCGGCTGTCGGCCGCGTCGCTCAGCGACCGCGGGATGAAGTCGCTGCCTGGCTCGCCATTTGGGTCAAGCGATATCAGATGATCTCGCAGTCCGTCGGAAGAACGATCAGCGTGCAGGTGGACTTGCAACCCTCGAAAGACGCTACCAGGCCCGATACCGAAACTGCTAAAACCAAACAATCACGACCAATTCATCAACAGTGGAAAACTCTCGATGCTGAATTGGCAAATCTGCTCAATCGCCTACTGCCATCAGAATCAACATTGCCATCGACAAATCCTACCGAAATCCTGACCGCCTCGACTGGAGATGAAGTGATGTTCGGAGTCGGCGATTTTGAGGGATTTGAGCCGCAACAAATCGTAGCCCTTTCAGCGACGAACCCACCTCGCCCAATCCAGTCAATCTCAGATCGTAATCTCGGCCTGCGAATCATCCTCATCAACCTACTCACGTTGATGATTGTGGTTGGCTTGCTAGTGTGCCTACGTCCACTCAAAAACAAGTTCATGCCAATCGTGATTCACCCAGCATTTTGGCTGGGATTGCTTGGAATCTTCGGTTTCGCAGTCGCGCCGACCTCTGTCGCTGGCGCATTGCTGCTTGTCGCCGTAACTCTACCGGCATTCCCCACGCATCGCTAAACTCGTCTACGGCATGGTAAACTGGTATAGGCGAGTGTGCGATCGTCTAAACGCCCGGTCACATGTGGATCTCATCCTCTGGAAAACACGCAACCAAGCGAGATTGACCACAGCATGAGAAAGCGGACCTACCTCCCCTACCAGCGATCGCGACAACTGAATTTGCGCCGTCTATCACGGTGCAAGTTTGATCACCTTTCAATCAATCCGTATTCGAAATGAACCGTATCGCCACCCTCGTTTTGCTCCTTGCTCCTTGGATCCCCCTGAATGCGCAGAACGTCGAACCGTCTGCTCAACAGGCTGCTTCGGCCTTGCAAGTCAGGGAAGGCTATCGCATCGACTTAATTGCCAGCGAGCCCTTAATTACAGATCCCATTTCCGCGCGTCTTGACCGCCGAGGTCGTCTTTGGGTCGTCGAGATGCCCGACTATCCCAACGGTCCACTCGATGGAAATCTCCCCTCCGGTCGCATCAAAATCCTGGAGGATCGTGATCAAGATGGAATCTTTGACGAAGCAACGATCTTCGCGGATCAGTTAGTCTTTGCGACGGGTGTACAACCCTATCGCGACGGCGCGATTATCACGCTGGCGGGACGTATCGTTTTTATGCAGGACTTGGATGACGACGGAACGGCAGACAAAACCACTGTCTGGTTCAAAGGGTTCGCGGAACAAAACCAACAGCTGCGCGCGAATCACCCGATGCTCGGTCCAGATGGATTGATTTATATCGCCAATGGATTGCGTGGTGGAACAATCGAAGCAGTTGATCCGCGATTCGATCAAAAATCAGCACCACTCGATCTTCGAGACCGCGATTTCTGCTTCGATCCTGATGGGCCCTGGTGGGGATCGGTTGCTGGCAAAAGTCAGTTCGGCCTAACGATTGACGATTTTGGTCGTCGCATCGGATGTAGCAATCGGAATCCGGCCATGATGACTCCGCTTACTTTGCGGGCAGTCGATCGTGATCCGTGGTTAGCATCCCGCGATGCAATCCACAACGTCGCTTTGGCTGCCGAACAATCTCGTGTCTTCTCGCGAGCCAATGCTTGGACAACAAGCAACCTTCACTCCGGTCAATTCAGCGCTGCCTGTGGGGTTTTGGCAGCTGGGATGGAAGATGACTTGGGCGAGTGGCTGCTGACATGTGAACCGACGGCGTACTTGGTGCAACGACAACGAATGGATCGCAGCGAAAGTGTCTGGAAATCTCATCGCGAAGAAATGGAACAAGAGTTCTTATCCTCCAGTAACACCTGGTTTCGGCCAGTGGATGCCACAGTGGGAACCGGTCAATCCATCATTGTTGTCGATATGGCGCGAGCTGTTATTGAACATCCTGATTTCATGCCAATTGAATTGAAGTCACGACCTGATCAAATGGACGGCCGCAATCTCGGTCGAATCTGGAAGATCACACCACAGAAAGCCGAGGAATCCGAACAACATTTAGATCGATTGGATCAAGCGTTTCAATGGCTCAGCTCAAAATCACCATGGCAGCGACAAGTTGCTAGCCAGATGATCTTGGAATCACAGGATGTAGTCGAAGTTCCATTACGTTCCATCATGCAATCGCAAGACTCGGTCCGTGGTCAGGCTCGCGCCGCATGGATTTTGCATCGTCGTGGCAGCTTGCATCCAGCAGACACGGACTTCCTCGCCAAATCACCCCATGCTCGGCTTCGCGCATTGGCAATCGATTTATCAAGTGAACTCGACAATGGAATCGCCTTGGCGATCCGTTTAAGTTCAGACTCTGATCCGTTGGTCCTTCGCACCGCCGCCGCATCTCTCGCAGGCAATTCTGACCATCCGAATCAACGCATTGGTGGAATGGCGGCGATCGCCCGAGCAACCAATGACTTATGGACCGTGAAAATATTGGGGACCGTCGATCCAGCCTTATTGCAAGGTTTGGCGGCCAAACTCGCCCGAGCTGACTTCCATCATCCAAAGTTGCTCAATCACCTCATACAGCGGATTTCGGTTGATGATCCAAAAGCAGCAGCAACGGCCATCGCCCGGCGACTCGAGCTTCAGACGCTAAAAACATCGAAAGACGTGACGACTGCAACGAACGAATTGCTGGATTGTTTGGAATCTTGGATTGTCGGAACTAAACGTGGACGTCGATCTCCAAAACAGGTGCTTTCAATGCTTGATGACACAGACCAAATGGTTCTGATCACAGCATTCAAGGCAACCGGTAAAGTGGTCATTGACACCTCGTTACCACCGGAATCGAGAGCTCGAGCAATCAGCATCGCCAATGAGGCAGGATATCTTCCAAAAGAAGTGGAAGATTTGCTAGATACTGATAGCCCCCCCCCGGTCCGCGTCGCAATCCTTCCGATTCTCTTGCGGCAAGACCCCGAGGGAACGCGAGAATACTTGATCAAAAAACTGATGGGAATGAGTGTTTCCCTCCGATCCGCAACGGTGGCCGCATGCAGTCGTTCAGCCGATGACACCCTTTGGCTGCTGTCAAAGATCGAGGATGGTGCGATTCCCAAGACGGTAATCGATCCAGCCACCGCAAAACGTTTTCGTCAGCATGCAAATCCCGAGATTCGCAAACTGGCGAACAGTTTATTGCGTTCTGCACCCAATCGCGTCGCTGTATTGCAACGCTATACCGTTTCAGCGACACAACTTGGTGACGCAAAACTTGGTAAGAAGCTATTCATAGATCATTGTTCCGCTTGTCATCGGATTGATGGACAAGGGACCAACGTCGGACCAGACATCAGTGACACCCGCACAAAGACCGCCGGATCATTGCTAACTTCGATATTGGATCCCAACGCCGCCATCGATGCTTCCTACATTCAATACAGCGTCTTGACACTCAACGGACGAGTGTTGGACGGATTGCTAATCGATGAATCCTCCGAATCCGTCACACTTCAACAAAAGGGTGGTGAACGGGTGATCGTTCCTCGCCAAGACATCGACAGGATGCAAGCTCCAGGCATCTCATTGATGCCCGAAGGCTTCGAACAAATCATGGACCCCAATGCAATGTCGCATCTACTGGCCTATCTAAAAAATTGGCGATATCTGAAGACTCACATTCCAGGCACACTTGCCACAAAACAGAACGATCCCTAGCCGGTTTTGTACAGGACTGGCCGAAGTATGGATTCCCCGAAATATGCCAAACAAAGGTGGCGATTTCACACAATCGACGCTTCAGCAACCACGTCCACATTTGCTCACTGTCTGGCCCGCTTTAATGACTAAAGATGATGACACGACTTATTAACCTTCTGATCACCGCTGCTTTCCTCGGAGCATGGTCGCAGGTCTGCCCTGCCCAGTCTGCCAAGTTCGATCAGATTGCGAGCATCCTCGGCAAACACTGCTTGCACTGTCACAATGATGTCGACCAGGAGGGTGATTTCTCGCTCGAAACTTCAATTTCACTTGTTGAGAGCGGTTACGTCCATCCAGGTGACGCGGAAAACAGCGAACTGTTGCACGCAATTACGGTTGCCGATGGAGCGTCACCATCGATGCCAAAAAACGGTGAACCGCTTGCCAGCGAAGAAGTGAATCTAATCGCGGCTTGGATCGATGCCGGCGCCAAATGGCCCGAGGGATTCCGCATCAGCGATGCAGTAGAGAACTTTGATTGGTGGTCATTCCAGCCAATACGAAAACCGGAGCCTCCAAGCATTCAGTCGGACTGGGCACGCACTCCTATCGATCTATTCATTACCGCCAAACACCAGGAACTTGGACTCACCCATTCGCCAATGGCTGACCGCCGAACACTGATCCGGCGATTGACATACGATCTTACGGGCTTGCCACCAACACCTGCAGAGACAGAAGCGTTTATCCATGACCCCTCTGACCAGGCATACGAAACCTTGGTCGATCGATTGCTTGATTCCCGCCACTATGGGGAACGCTGGGCACGCCATTGGCTCGATGTTGTCAAATATGCTGACACCTGCGGTTATGACAAAGATAAGTTACGGCCCAACGCCTGGCCCTATCGTGACTATGTGATCCGTAGCTTCAATGATGACAAACCGTATGCTCGTTTTGTCAAAGAACAAATCGCAGGGGATGCGTTGTTCCCCGGTGAAGCAGATGGCATCCTTGGTCTTGGCTTTCTTGCATCCGGTCCGTGGGATTTTATCGGGCACGTCGAAGTACCGGAAACCAAACTGGATGGAAAAGTCGCAAGAAATTTGGACCGTGACGAAATGGTCACAAACACGCTGAATACGTTTTGTAGCGTGACGGTTCAATGCGCCCGTTGCCACAACCATAAATTCGATCCTTTCACCCAAGAGCACTACTACAGTCTGCAAGCTTTGTTCGCGGCCGTTGATCGTGCCGATCGTCCCTATGACTTGGATCCTCAGGTAGAACAACAAAGATCTGAATTACAGGCCAACCTGAAGAAATCCCATCAGCAACTCAAGAAACTGGACCAGCAGATTTCTGAAGCAGGTGGTCCAAATTTGGTTGACCTGGACAAAGAAATTGAAACGTTGTCAGCGAAGGCGGGTGTTCAAAAGTCAGCCGCGTTTGGATACCACAGTTCAATTGCATCCTCCCCCGATACGACGAAGTGGGTGGAGCTTGATTTGGGCCGTCCTGTGCTGATTGATCAAATCATTTTGCACGCGGCACATGACGAATTTGGGAATATCGGTGCAGGGTTCGGATTCCCCAGTCAATACCACATTGAATTGGGGTCCAATTCGAACGACCAAGAAGATTGGAAAACACTTTACAAGTCGCCAGGAGATGAGCCAAACCCTGGCTTAACGCCGGTTGTTCTGAACACCGAAGGCCAAACGATCCGTACTATTCGTGTCACTGCGACAAAACTTGCGGAACGACGCAATGATTACATCATGGCTCTAGCCGAAGTGGAGATCATCGATTCAAAGGGAAACAATGTCGCCGTGAACGCAACCGTTCGTGCACTTGATTCAATCGAAGCCCCTGTTCGTTGGGGGAAAACGAATTTGGTCGATTCTGATTGGGCCCGCTCGGCCGATCCGAAATCTGAACAAAGACTCAGCAAAGTTCAGCGAGAACGAGATGAAATCTGGATGCGGATCAACACACCCGAGCGGCAACAAGAACGCAAAACATTGGACGAGCAAATCGCCAAGCTAAAGCAAGAAATCGGCAAGCTTCCGCAGGGACGAATGGTTTACGCCGCTGCCACAGAATTTAAACCGCAGGGAAACTTTAAACCGACTGGTGGTAAACCACGACCAATTTTCGTTCTTCATCGCGGAGAAATTCAACAACCTCGGGGTGCTGCCGACCCTGGCCTGCTGCCCTTATCTGCTAATGAAGCATGGCAAATTTCTAGCAACTCCGAAACGGAACGGCGAAGCAAACTCGCGGAGTGGTTAACGCGACGTGACCATCCACTTGTGTGGCGATCGATTGTCAATCGAATTTGGCAATACCATTTTGGTGAAGGTATCGTTTCGACACCCAATGATTTCGGACGTATGGGTGCACTCCCCACCCACCCCGAACTGCTCGACTGGCTAGCAACCGAATTTCGCGACGGTGGCCAATCCTTTAAAAAGCTGCACCGCTTAATTGTCACAAGCAGCGTTTATCGGCAAGAATCAGGCAATCACGATCAAAACGCAGCTGTCGATAACGACAACCGCTATCTGTGGAGAATGAACCGTCGTCGATTAACAGCCGAGGAAATCCGAGATTCGATTCTTGCGGCCAGCGGACGCCTGAACCTAGATATGGGTGGCCCCGGCTTCTATCTCTTTAAATTGGAAAAAACAGCTCATTCACCGCATTACGAGTATCACAAATTCGATCCAGGTGATGCGAAATCACATCGACGCAGCATTTATCGGTTCATTGTACGATCACAGCCTGATCCTTATATGACCACCTTAGATTGTGCTGATTCGTCACAAAGCACACCCAAGCGACTCGAAACCCTCACTTCTTTGCAGGCACTCTCGCTACTCAACAATCGCTTTAACCTGGAAATGTCAAAGCAATTCTCACGACGAATCAAAGGCCATAGTGACGACCAACGGGATCAAATTACCTACGCGTTTCAGCTTGTCACCGCTCGTACACCGAATGCATTTGAATTAGATCACCTCAACGATTACGCCAACGCGCATGGCCTGGAAAATCTCTGCCGCGTCCTATTCAATCTCAGCGAATTTGTCTTCATCGACTGACCCAAACCGTTTCGAATTTTCCCGGAATCTCTCGCACGTAATGTTTTTATCATGGCCCCGCTGAATCGAAGAGCCTTCGCTACCGGCAGCTTTGCCAATCTTGCTTTGGCAAGCATGCTTCATGATGACGCTCAAGCTACCCCAGCATTGCAAACGCTTCACCATCCGCCAAAAGCGCGACGTGTGATTCAATTGTTCATGGGTGGTGCCGCAAGTCATTTAGATCTTTGGGACCACAAGCCGCTGCTTGATAAACACCATGGTGAACCCTCTGACTTTGGTGAACATGTAGAAGCATTCCAGAATGGCTTGGGTCCCTGGATGAAATCGCCATTCAAGTTTTCCCCTCACGGGGAAACGGGAAAAATGATCTCAGAGGTTGTCGAACCTCTCGGGAAATGCATTGACGAGCTTGCGTTCGTACACAACATGGTCGGCAAAACGGGTGTCCATTCCCAAGCGACCTACTTACAGGCCACTGGGTTTCAACGTCCGGGTTTTCCAGGCATGGGATCCTGGGTCAGCTACGCATTAGGCGCGATCAACGAGAACCTACCAACCTTTGTTGTCTTGCCTGATCACCGCGGGTTCGCCAGTAACGGCCCGAAGAATTGGGGCTCGGCATTTTTGCCTGCCAGTAGCCAAGGAACAGCGATTTTCCCCCAACGTGAAAATCCGATCGAGGACCTTTTGCCAAAATCGGACTTTGTTACCCCTCAGTCTGATGAACAGGGCCTGCGTATACTGACCGAATTGAATCGCGCGCATCAGAAACAGCGAATGAGCGATTTGCGGTTGGAGTCCAGAATTCGTTCCTATGAACTCGCCGCCAAGATGCAGTTGAGCGCACCCGCGGCACTCGATTTATCTGAAGAATCTCCGCATACCCTGAAAATGTATGGCTTGGATCGCGCGGGTCGAACCTATCCGGATCAGATCAATGCAGACGAAGAAGTGGAGTACTTCGGCCGCAAGTGTCTGATCGCACGACGTTTAATCGAGCGAGGTGTCCGATTCGTGCAGATTTGGTCGGGCAATGATAACAGCTTTCCCAGACGCAACTGGGATTCCCACGAAGACATCAGTCGTGATCACGGACCACTAGCTCGTGGCATGGCTGTCGGCACCGCGGCGCTCATCCAAGATCTCAAACAACGCGGATTGCTGAAAGACACGATTGTTCTTTGGACAACGGAATTTGGAAGAATGCCCAGTACTCAAGGAAGCAAGGGTCGTGATCACAATCCGTATGTCTTTACAAATTGGATGTGTGGCGGGGGTATCAAGCCAGGAGTGACCTATGGACCTTCCGACCAATGGGGATATAAGCCACTCGACAGAAATCGACCAACTCAAGTTTACGACATTCACGCAACCATTCTGCACTTGCTTGGCATTCAGCATGAACGACTAACCGTACGGCACAATGGAATCGATCGTCGACTGACCGATGTGCACGGCAACTTGATACCCGAAATCATTAGCTAAAGTAAAAGTCGGCAGCAGGAGTTTAAAATGCTTGCGTGATTGGTGGTCCTGAAATCCCAATCGATACCCCAGGAGAAATCGCGATGGATCGACTTCGCATGGCATTAATCGGCGGTGGAGGCGCAGGCTTCATTGGAAAAGTTCACGCCACCGCAGCAACACTTGATCGACAGGCAGAACTAGTTGCCGGCGCGCTTTCTTCTAATCCTGAAAAAGCGAAGGCTGCAGCGATTCCATTTGGAATCGCACCCGAACGTGCTTATGAATCCTATGACGCTCTACTCGCATCAGAATCCGGTCGAGATCAACACGATCGTGCTGATTTCGTCTCGATCGCCACGCCCAATCACACGCACTTTGAAATTGCCAGCGCGGCATTAAGAGCTGGCTTTCATGTTGTATGCGATAAGCCGATGACCACCACATTGAAAGATGCCCAAGAACTGGTCGAGTTAGCTGAAAGCGGCGACCGTGTTTTCGCCCTGACACATAATTATTCGGGATATCCATTGATGCGTCAGGCGCGCGAGATGGTTGCCGCTGGCGAAATTGGCGATGTCATAGCGGTGCGTGTCAGCTATGTGCAGGGCTGGATGCACGGCGTCGATCCGATCGCGACTCCCTCCCGCGGTGCCTGGAAAGCCGATCCCGACAAAAATGGACCCGGTGGTTCCCTCGGCGACGTCGGTACCCATGCCTTTCACTTGGCATCCTTTGTCAGCGGACTGGAGCCCAGAATGTTGCTTAGTCAGATGAATTCGTACTCACCCCATCATCAATTGGATGACTACGGACACGCAGTCATAAGATACGAGAATGGTGCAACCGGCTTGGTGACCTGGAGCCAGGTGACCCACGGACGGCTCAATGATCTGTCCATCGAAGTGGACGGTACGCGCGCCGCCTTAAGCTGGCAACAAGAATCCCCAAACCAATTGTTTGTGCGATCGCTAGGAAAGCCAACTCAAATCTACGAACGCAACCCAAACGCAGGCTACTCGTCACCCTCCGCCATCGCGGCCTGCCGTCTTCCCGGCGGACATCCCGAAGCGTTCTTCGAAGCGTTTGCGAACGTCTATCGTGACGCGTTCGTTGACATGAGACGTGTCAATGCAGGTCAACCTTTGCCCCTAGACCCCAAGCTTTACCCTACTGTGCATGATGGTATGCAGGGAGTTCGTTTCTTAACCCGATGTCTCGCGAGCCATCAACAAGATTCCTGCTGGCAAACGTGGTGACACACTCACTCAATTGCTTGGTACATGTACCATGATTGCTTTCGGACCCCATGCGGATTTTCGGCGGATGGCAGTGTCCGTAATCCTAGTTTCAATCCACCTTCATCAGGGTGATCGATCCACCGATGATAATGAAACGATTCGATCCAAGGCATTTGCTTCACCCGTTGCATCGCAAAGGAAAGTGACTCAGCTTGGAAATGCTGCGCTCGCTCGCTGTAATCCTTCGTATGAAATCCCTGCTCGCTCAGCAAGACGGTCCGTATCTCCCCTCCGGCACCTCGCATTGCTGACAGCTGCATAAACTGCCCCAAAACCTGTAAATTCTGGATCGTGATATAGGGAGCATCCAAATCATCCTGCACATCACGATCACTCCATGCGACAGTCGAAAACAGACTTTGCGGATAAGGATGATAAGCAACGCCCCAATTAAAATCCCCTTCCATATCGCTATATCGCTGCAGTGTTTCAAGCACCTCCCGGGGTGATAACCTCTGCCATCGTCCATCATCCGGAACATTCCAGTGATGTGTCAGTGATGCAAACACCGTTGCTTCGGGATTGTACTGGCGGGCTGCTTGAGAGATCATTCGCATCGACCTGTAATAGGATTCCATCACAACGCCGCGAGGCTGCTCGCCCATGTTGGTCCAGACCGTGTAAAAATCGATCTCGTTATGCGCAATCCAATGCGTAATCCCACCCGGCGATTGAGAAGCATCCGCGTATCGACTAGCGATCCGATCAAGAACATTGGCATACACGTGTAATCCATTGGCTGATGTCAGCGGGGGCATCGCATAGATTCCCCCATCTGCCTCCGCGTGCACCAAAGGTGATTGATTCTGCGCATGCTTGCCACGAGGGATTAATAAGATTGCAGACACCACCATCTCGTGCTGCCGAGCGAATTCCATCAATCGATCGTAATACGCAAACGGTTTCGGATCGAAATAAGCAGCGGTGCCCGTACCATTATCAATTCGCTCACGTCCTACCCCACCCTGCCCCGCATTATTTTGGTCACTGACGAAAGAGTTCAACACGATATTGATCGTAATCGCATGGACACCAAGCTCGGGCAACTCCTCAAGCGGCCCACTCAATCCAACGCCCCCCAGCCCCTTCTGCGACTTGGGACGAAAACGTTTGACCGACGACCGTTTCAGATCACCCATCACAACTGTCGGAAAGTGTCGCGCTGTTAGATATTCTGGGCGACCCCGTATCTCGTCGGATTGGCCCAATCGCCAACCGCTGTGCAAACAATCGCGGCCATTTTCATATCGTGGCACCAAGTAGGTGAACCGTGATCCATCAATGGTTGGCATGTCCAGACGCTGCGTTCCATCAGCCGCAATGGAGATTGAAGGTGGAAATTCGTAAAGCTTCAGGGAGCGCAAGATCTCCGGCTTTAGCATTTCAGGCTTTAATATCTCGCCGGAAATCTGAATCGCTTCCAAGCTGACAACCACCTGATCAATCGTTGCTTCAAACTCAGATTTAACGTATTTTTGAATTGATTGATCATTCACCAATTTCGATTGCCGTATCGAATCGGCTTGAAGCGACTGCTGTCTCTCTTGCTCGGTCGGCTTTCTTAATTCGATTTGTCGTAGTCGAAGCGAAACTCCAGCCCGCTGCCCAAAGTCAAGCCTAAGCAGATGTACCGCAGGCCGAATCGGCTTTCTAGACAAGTGGCGCAAATTGGCAGCATAACTTTGCCAGGCTTCTGCCTGGTTCAAATCTGGCAGATCCAATCGCGTGGCTTCGGTGATTGGCGGGCCCAAAAAAGCGAAGGGTTGCTCGATCGTCTCCACCGCAAAATACTCAAATGCAACAACGTGATCTCCGCTCTCGGCTAGATTCCGTGAACATTTCCAGACAACGTAGGGGTCCTGTCCTGTCGTAACGAGTTGGATCTCCTGACCATCGATAGAGATCGCAACATCGTTCGAATGAACAATCGACATGGTTGTTTCACCAACGGCAACGCTGACCAACGTGAACACCAATGAAGCGGACACGCACAATCTGATCAGAACGGGTATGCTGATTTTGCTGAACATTGCCATCTTAAAACAAAGGACACTTTGAGCGTGAAGAAACAGGAACGCGCTGACATTATTCGCCAGCGGCTCGACGAACTTTATCCAGA
>JAYZAR010000279.1:0-11374 GCA_036339635.1 Planctomycetota bacterium
AGTTGTTTGAGTGTGTCTACGTTGAGATGGAGGATGGGTTTCGCTTGCCCGACAAAGACAAGGACGGCTTTGAGTTACCGCCCGGACCGAATGATTTCTACGCCGAATCAGACCGCTGGTCTCTTGCCCTAGGAGATGGGAGTTTCCAAACAAAAACGGTGGCTAGAGACCAAATCGAACCCGGCACCGGCTTGGGCTTGATGATCACAGACTTCGACGGTGATGGAGCCAACGATGTTTTTGTCAGCAACGATGCACGCCCCAATCATCTTTTGATCGGATTCAACACCCCCAACATCACGAACATCGCAGATCTGGTTGGCCTGGGGGTTGGCTTTCGCGGTTTCAGTAATTCCTGCATGGGGATTGCCGCAGGTGACTTCAATCGAGATGGATTGATTGACTTACACATCACCAACTTCACCGGTGAATCGGCCAATCATTTCATTCAGGGAAAGCGTGGAATTTTTAGTGATGATGCCGTCCGTTATCAACTGGCGCCATTGACTTCGCCCTTTACCGGATTTGGAATTGCAGCTGTCGATTTTGGTTGGGACGGCTGGATTGACTTCTTAGTCGCTAACGGACACATCTTTGATCAGCAAAAACGGGGAAAGGCGTTTCAAATGCCAACCCAGCCAATCCTAAATCTGCAAGATCATTATGTCGGAGCCCAAATCGCAAAATCGATTGGTTACTTAGATGGACGGTACGTGGGTCGTGCCGTGGTGACCCTGGACTTTGATCGTGACCTCGATCTCGATTTCGTGGTCGGCCACCTGGATGCACCGGCCGCCTTACTGCGAAACAACACCACCCGCACTGGTGATGGTGTTCAATTAGTCCTAGCGGGAACGGAATCAGAGCGAGATGCAATCGGGACACGTATCGACGTCCGTACTGACACTGGCGAGTTCACCCACTGGGTGATGGGGGGAAACAGCTATCTATCAACCAATCAGCCTGTCATCGACATCGGATTAGGAAAGGCAACGACGATAAAATCGATTGAGGTGACCTGGAGTTCTGGGAAAAAACAGACCTTTGGGAGACTGGCAGCAAACCGAAGATACCTGCTTATCGAGGGAAGCTTGGAGCCATGGCTGGACGAAAACATCCGGATTCCGCCGAAAACACCCTAGTGGTACACGTCTTTTCAGTAATAACCAGCAACTCGCAAGCAACAACTACACCACTTGGTTGCAGTCGGTTAATCTATTAGGTAGCGAAATATGTATCATCGCCGAAATTTCGGCATCCCTCACGAGGATTTAGAAATGAGAAAAAACTGGTTTTCTATGTTCGTAATTGTTGGCTTCGCCGTTTGCCCCATGATCGGTTGCGGTGGCAGCGGTGAAAACGCTGTAATCGAAGCTCCCGTCGACGAAGTCGATGACGCATCGGCAATGGAAGGAATGTCGGATGAGGAGTACGACCGAGAGATGAACCAACAAATGAACCAACAGGGCTAATCCCCGATCGTTGATTTGAAAAAATCGCGGGCGGGCACTCGACCGCCCATTTTTATTTGAAGACGCTGCCGGTCACTGACGACGTGCTCGCAGCGATCGGTGAAGCAAACGCCGTCTTGCTCCAAAGAAGTCGGGCGTTCTCTTCAGACATTCGCTTCTTTCCAACCCACCAGCCAAGTGCGGCGCCATAGGCCTCGTCAGCTATCTTTGCGTTCTGGAATGCGTTTCTCTGGCATTCAGCTAACTCTTAACTCTCCGGCATTCAGGTAACGGCTCATCGCTAACTGAAAAGCGCCGAAATTTCTGTCCGCGTAAGTTCCGTCTTGGCAGTTGGGATGAAAGGCACGAGGCAAGCGTCGCCCCCCTCTACAGGACCAAAAACGGAGCATTAACGGTGTGACTATTCCCGTAAGGGATCGGAATAAACCGAATAAGAGGACTTTATTACCCGGAAACCACAGTTCCATTTCTTGAATCAGTCGGTGAAAGGGGTAGACTCTGGGGGAGAGTTCTGCCTCTCGATACGGAGAAAATCCGGTGGTTAGGTAGTGATCTCATTATGCTCTCTTAATTTTCTCTTTTTTGCGAGGCTAGATTATGCTCCGAAAGACTGACCGTTCACGAGGTTTTACCCTCGTGGAGCTGCTGGTGGTTATTGCCATCATCGGCGTTCTCGTTGGCTTGCTGCTGCCGGCCGTACAGGCGGCACGCGAAGCCGCCCGCCGAATGAGCTGTAGTAACAACTTCAAGCAGATTGGTTTGGCGATTCACAACTACCATTCGGCCTACAAGCAGTTGCCACTGCAAGGCGCAGGTACTGGCATCGGCCTGAATACACCGAACTGGTGGCAGCGAGGTCACGACGCTAGCAAGGAATGCTTGAGCGCTCTTGTGGGACTGCTACCTTTCATGGAGCAGCAAGCTCTGTGGGAAAAAGTTTCGAATCCAAGCACCGAAACAGTTAGCGGTGCACCGGTTCCCGGTGACACCAACCTGATCAATCCTCAGCGTTGGCCAGCGATGGGCCCGAGTCCGCGAAACCACAACGTGGGAGTCGGTTACATTCCTTGGGCAACAGAAATTCCAACCTTGCGATGCCCAAGCGATCCGGGGACTGGACTGCCTGCCCTCGGCCGCACCAACTACGCCATGTGCATGGGTGACGCACCCGGACCTTGGCACAATAGTTTCAAGCGCGGCAACCTGACCGACAGCAGTTCCTGGGCACATCGTGCGGCACGGGCTCAAAACCGTGGATTCTTCATGAACCGACGCGAGTCCAAGTTCCGTGACATCCTCGATGGCCTAGCCAACACGATTGCCATGGGCGAGATTCGTACCGACCTCGGCGACCGAGATATTCGTTCGGCCATTTCATGGCGTGGACGTGGCAGCCAGGATGTCAACAATAACCCTGCCTTCTGCCGAGATGCACAAGAGATTAGTCCAGAGCGACCAACAATCTGGTGTGCAGCGGACGAAGCGAACTGTACTCCGCCACAACGGCTTGTTTCTGACAGCCGAGATTCACGTGGTGGCAACTGGGCGAACTTCCGTGCGACCGTAACCCAGTGTTTCACGACCCTGCCACCGAACAGTGAAGCCTGCGTTGGCCAGTGGATCGATGGTCCGGGTAGCCTGCCACCAAGCAGCAACCACCAAGGTGGTTGTCACATCCTGATGGGTGACGGAGCCGTGATCTTCATCACCGACTCCATCGAAGCAGGAAACCCACAGCAAGGCAGCGTGCGACTCGGCCAAACTGGCCCTCGCGCACCTGGCCAGAAGAGCCCTTACGGTCTCTGGGGAGCCCTCGGAACCAAGGCTGGTAAAGAAACCGTCGAAGAGAAGTTGAACCAGTAGGTTCGATTGATTCTTAAACGTTCATTTGAAAACCTCGGCTTTTTCGAAAGCCGAGGTTTTTTATTTAAAATTGCCCCCCATTCGGGAGCATCGATTCCCCGACCTGACCGCAGCCACAAGAAACTTCAAATGTAGAAACGGAGAACCGGAAAGCTCTTCTCAGAGCGAAAAACCCTGCTTTGAACGGTCAGGCCAATCGCAAATAAGCTGGCCAAATCCATAACGGGTGCGAAGGCAACCGATGTACCGGAGATTCACTGGGTCGACAAAATTCCTTGGGACGAACTAGACCGCGCCGAATCACCAGATGGCCATCGACGCTAGTCCTTCTCTCGAACTCGGATCCAGTGATCGTGGAACTTAATCCCCTGCTTCTGATCAATCGCTGGCATATGGCATTCAATGCAGCCCGAAGTTGCATTGACAGGACAAATCGTATGTTTTTCGATCGACTCATCGTGGCAGGAAATACAATTCTGAATGTGCTCGGCAGTTGAAACACCATGCGTTGAGACATGCGGGTCGTGGCAAGTGGAGCAGCGAAGCTGACGCCCCGACTTCAGATAACAAGCGCTCCTCAACAGTCCGACCGGCTGGAAACGCACGGAGTTGTCTGGATACTCTCGCAATTCAGACTTACTTAAACTTTGCGGCAACCGATGGCAGTCTCCGCAAAGCTGGATCTCCGACTCCACATCCCAGTCTGCCTTCCCGACCGAATAGGGGGGTGGGGTCGCGGATTGCCGAGCCAAGGCGACATGCTCGCTTCCAGGACCATGACATTTTTCACAGTTCACATTGGCGACGAGATTCTCGATTCGATTTCCGGTAATTTGAGCTGTGGTGGTGTGGCAGTACACGCAACGATCGAGGGTCTCGCCATGCACGGTGCTTCCGTACCTCTCGAGCGGCGAATTCGCAGTCTTGTTTTCATGCCCAACCGTAATTGCCAAACGATCACCGGGATACACGCTGATCCGGTGCTCAAGCCCCAAGCAATCTGCGTTCGCAGCCTCGCGTAACGTTAGGAACGTTTGAGCGTTGTGCCCCGAACCAACTGCGTATTCAATTGGCAACTCGGACAACTCTGCCAGTTCAGGCAATTGAGCAAACAACTGGCCGTCATCACCTTGTCGATAGTGGAAGGTGCCAAATCCCTCACCACCATCGACGACTTTCCCTGCTAGACGCTTCGCTAAATCTGTCTTCGGGACATCGAAAAACGTCATGGCATGCCCGTGCTTGGAATGCTGTTCAAAATTCTCACGATGGCATTCCGCACACACCTGTCGTCCGACATAAGTCGGTTCACTCGCTTGGCTGGAACCCGAGTTGCCGGAACTCGCATCTCCGGCATTCGCGTTTCCGTTTCGGGGATTGTCCAAGCCGGATGCAGTCGCCGGGCCCGGTTGGGGCGCGTCATCCGGTCGAGTCGCAGCGAGCGTGACCAAGCCAAGCAAGGTGACCGTCACAAACACGGCAATCAACTGTGGTGCACGTATGGCGAAATTCACTTTCCGACTCCAAAACAGGGATGTTTTCACACGTCGTAGTTTATCCCAGCGGCATGGAATTGTCGCACGGCAGCGACGATATGACACCAAGCACCACCCACCGCTAGTGGATTGCGGCGGTGCTCGGCCCGACCTATCCTAAAGTAGTCCGGTTGCTGTCTTCCGCTTGTCTCGGGGGCTCCGTACCAGCTCCTGTATCCAATCGTTGCCCTCGTATCTGTTCTGCTCGAGCTTTGATCGCTTGCTCACCGGATCGAGCCAGCGGCGTAGAGCCGACAGGCGGCGGGGCATTGGCGTCACAGGCTGTTGCGAAAGAGAAGGCATCACAGCGACTGCACATTCATCCCTCTATCCGTATGGGTTGCCGATGTTCTCAAGGCGTCACTGCTCACTTGCTGCCCAGATGCCGCTGATCTTGATTTGCTGCTTCTTCAGCGGTTGCAGCTCGGATCGGGATGACAATGAATTACCACCACCCGAGCAGCGAAATACGGCCAGCGTCGAATCGGTACCGACACCAGCAAACCAGAGCGAGGCAGGAGCCTTCGCGAGTGAGGCCGGCAGCAATCCCCAGCAACCAGCGACTTCGGTCGATATCGAAGCCTCCCCCCCCTTCGCCGGCAGTAGCAATTCAGCCCCAACTTCCCGCACGCTTGATCTAGAAACCGCCACAGCAGCCCAACTCAAGGAGGTCGCACTTCAAGCCTTGGACTTAGGCCAAGACGATGTGGCATTTAAGTTAGTGCGAAAAGCATTGCGCCGTGAACCAGAAAACCCGGAGATCATTTACTTTCATGCAATGATTCTGGCCGAACGCCATCGTTTCCATGAGGCCATTCAGATTCTTGATGAACTTGCGGAAAAAGTCCCCCAGAGCAAGTTGCCTGTCCTCGGTCAGACGGCCGAGTGGATGATGGAGGCGGGCCAATTCAGCGAGGCGGAAGATCGCTACCGCCAGATTCTCGCAATCTTCCCCAACGAACAACGCGTCCACCAATTCCTTGGCCAACTGCTGCTGCAACTAGGAAGAAGAGCAGAGGCAACGTCTCACCTGCGGTACCTCATGACGGTTGGGGCGCTCAATCAGGAAGAATTACGTGCTCTCTTGCTGGTTCGCCATGCATTTCCGGGCGACGACACATCCGGCCGCCTTGTGCCGCTCGATGACTTGGCGAAGGCCCGCCAAGCAATCGGGGATGGGAAACCCGAACGCGCCTTAGAGCTATTGCAACAGTCCGATCAACCATTAGCCACATCCCTACGAGCTCGCATCCAAACACAACGTCAAGAGTGGGATGCCGTTCGCGAATGGTTAGCCACCTTTGACGATTCCACCGCAGACGTCGATGGACAGTTCGCCAAGGCAAGCCTTTGCCTGGAAGAGGGCCAAGTTGATCAGGCCTTGCGGTCTGTGGCCCAAACCATCTTGCTAGATCCAACCGATGCGGAGGCGTATGACTTACTCGCATCGGCCGCTGAAAAAGCGAATCAGCCAGACGTATCGCAGCGGGCAAGCGATCGAGCCAAGCAACTTCGTAAGACCGTTGAAGTTGGCCGACAAGTCATCGGAGATAGCGAAAAGAACCGAGACCTCGTCGCCCAGCTCATCGTTCTGCTGCAACAACTGCAACGACCGCTCGAAGTGTTTGGATGGAAGAGTGTTGACTTAGTGTATGCGATGCAAGCGGGCAGGCTAACCGACAATCAAGCGAAGCAGTTATTTGATGAAATCAGCCGGCAACGAGAACAATTTTTGCAAAGTCAAAATCAACAGATCAACCAAGATTTTCTGCTCTGTGGTTTGCGACTAGAAAAACCGTAGCGAAGCATCTTGAATATCACTGCAGTACACTGTTTGGCCAGGCGACATCTGCTTCACTTCAAGAACCAGCAGTCGAATCACCTCAAGGAATCGCACGCATAAAGCGAAGCGGCGATCGCCGCCGGTTTTACCATGAAAATCCCGACGGTAAAAAAACGACTGCAGACGCTGAACCTCTCCATGCGGACAGCAACATTAGCAGGATGTTTCGCGTGCGGCTTTTGCCTATGGCCGGGATGCTCTGCTCGCGAGGCAGATACCACTCCGGTGAGCGAACCCAGGCAGAACGTTGACCCCATTCCAGAAGTAATTCCAGAAGGGAGTCCAAAAGCAAGTCCAGACGGGAACAAAGAACCGACGGTTCCAGGCATCGCTCCTGATTCTCTTGACACCACCCGAGTTGAAGATCGTGCTGAGCTTATTTCTCGCGCCGAGCAGCTTTCCCAATCTGGTCAGCCACAGCAGGCGCTCGCTGTGCTACGCCAATGCCTGATCACGAATCCGGGTGATGCGGAGGTCATCTTTCGAATGGCCATGCTGACAGCCAGCCAAGGACAGGTGAACGAGGCGATCGAGTTGCTCAACGAAATTCCGCACAACCATCCCGAGGCAGGCCTAGCCGCCCAAGGGCAAGCCGCCGATTGGTGTTTGCAACTGGAGCGATTTGCCGAAGCCGAGCAGCGTTATCGTGCGATTCTCGTGCAGGTACCCGAGGCGGCCCCGGCGCTGCGTCCATTAGCGTTTTTGTTGAACCGACTGGGGCGTCGACAAGAAGCCGCCGACCTGGTCCGACAGCTATGCCGAATTGGTGACGTGCGACAAGATGAACTCCATTCTTTGATCGCTTTAACGGACGCGATGTACGATGCGCCATCAACCAATCCACCACGTCGCTCTGACGCCGCGCTCTATACACCCATCGGCCCATTCGGTGACGCTCGCAAGGCCTTCAGTGACGGCGACTATGAAACCGTTGTTGAGATTCTGAAACCATCGCTTGAGAACGAAGACACGCCGCCCGAGATGATCGCCTTGTTCGGTCGGGCTGCCTGCGAGGGACAAATGGATCCACTGGTCCAAGAGTGGCTAAAAAAGATCTCGCCAGCGGTCAAACAGTACGCTGACTACTGGGCAACGCTAGGAATACTCGAGTTGATGGGGCAGAGATACGAATCGGCCATCGGGGCTCTGTCCCAAGCGCTGCTGCGAAATCCAACCGATCTTGCTTCAATCACCAGAATGCGTCAGGCGTTTGGTGCTTTGGACAAACAAGCCGAAGCTCAACTCTGGTTTGATCGCTGGACAGACACGCGTGAAACGATCGATGCGAATAACCTCGTTGCCAAAACGGCGACACCTGATCCAGTCGCAGTCGAACGCCTGGCGGCGAGCCTGGAAAAACTAGACCGTCCCCTCGAGGCTGTGATTTGGCGCGTCATTGCGTCACAACTTCGAACCCCCACAGTTGACGAGATGACAGCGTTGCAGAACCGACGTCGGGACCTTATTGATGCCGGAACGCTTTTCCAATCTCCACCGTCAATTTTGTGTGGCATCGACATGGACAAGTATCCAAAACCAACCATAGATCGAACCGATCAGCTGGTAGAAACACAAAACGTTGCCGACCCCTCCCGCACTGAGATCGAGAGCGAGATCAAGGCTTCGTTTACAAATGTTGCCGACCAAGTGGGAATCCAGCATGTTTACCGAGTCGCTAGCCAGCCCACAAGCAAACACTACTCGATCTATCAAACGCTCGGTGGAGGCGTCGCGGTTCTCGACTATGACTTGGACGGATACCCCGACCTTTACTTCACCCAGGGAGGATCCGACCCACCTAAGTTCACCGCCGGGCTTCCCAATCAGTTGTATCGCAATCTTGCCGACAGAGTTGTGGAGGTGACGAGTGAGGCCGCCGTAGGGGGCGACCACTATGCACTCGGCGTCACAGCAGGTGACTGGAATCAAGATGGATTCCCCGACCTTGCCATTGGAAATATCGGAGCTTCGACGCTGCTAACAAACCAAGGCGATGGGACATTCCGAGCTGAAAGGCTGCCCAGCACCCAAAGCAATTACCACGTTGCCGCATCGATCGCGATCGCTGATCTAACCGGCGACAAATTGCCTGAAATCATTCAGCTCGGCTATCTTGATGATCCCAACGTCACGGCGAAACCACCACTGGACGCCGACGGTAATGTTTTGATCACCATCGCGCCGGGAAGTTTCGATGCGGCCAGTGATTTGATTTTTAAAAACAGTCCGTCGGGTCAATTTTCGGCCCACCCAATTGCACCATCCGTCGCGCCGCGAGCCGGGCTGGGAGTTGTGATCGCTGATTTCGATGGACAACAAGGCAACGAGCTGTACGTCGGAAATGACTCACAACCAAATCAGCTATGGCAACTCGATTCTCCTGAATCACCAGTTGATTTAGCGCTGCTGATGGGCTGTGCTTACGGCTTTAGTGGAGGCGCGACAGGATCGATGGGAATCGCCGCCGCCGACTTTGATGGCAATGCAACCCTGGATCTCTATATTGCGAACTACGAGAATGAAAACGCGAACCTGTATCTTCGTGGCAAAGACGCCTTCCAGGATCGAAATCGTCAATTTCGACTGGGAAAGTCATCCAGACTACTCGTGGGCTTTGGTGCTCAGGCTATCGATTATCAAAACAATGGCAATCCCGACATTGTGGTGACCAATGGACACCTCGATGACGCCTTGAGTATTCGCGGATCACATGCTCAGCCGATTCAGCTGTTTGAAAATCGTCGCAACCAATTTGAGCTACACGACGTCGACGACTCAAGTGGCTACTGGACCCAACGACATTTCGGACGCGGATTGGCGACGGTCGATTTTGACCGAAACGGCAAGCTGGATCTGGTCGTGACTCATATTGAAGAACCGTCGGCGTTGCTGGTCAACCAAACCGATTCAGACCACTCGTGGCTGCAAGTGGTGCTGGTGGGTACCAAAAGCGAACGAGACGCAATCGGAGCCAGGATAGAGGTCATCTGCAAGAACCGTCGTGTGAGCCAGTGGGTTGTCGCAGGAGACGGATACCTGTGTCGGAATGAAAACGTGAATGCGTTTGGATTGGGTGACGCAAACACCGTCGACGAACTACGAATTCGCTGGCCCGACGGTGAAACACAATCATTCACAGAGTTACCCATCAACCGACGAATCCTAGTCGTCGAATCGCAATCGGATGCCTTCACTTTGTCACCCGGCAACCTAAATTCTCAACCCTGAGAGTATTCTCGCAAAGGCAACCGCACTTGAAGCCTTCGCAAGAACGGGCCAGCGTTTCAGCCGACCAGGCTTGCGAAAAACACGGGACGTTATTCTGCACCAACCATCACTCTTACTCATACGCTGACCCTAACGCACGCCCAGCCAACCTGAGCAACAAGCCGGCCAGACTCAGTTTTCGAGATGCCCGAAAACAGAATGCCTCACTTCAGGGTCTCGGATCTTCCAGATCACGGCATCAATGAAGTAGTGGTGCAGATTGATCACGATCATCGTGGCTGTTCCCAAAGCAACCAAATTGCTCAGTGGATTCTTAACCAGCGTCCACTCAAGAACTTGGGTCCATTCAAAGGCGAATAAGCCAACCACGACGAGAGCAAGATAGTAGGCGATCATGTGGAACCGTAGATGGCCCCGTTCACTTCGTTCACCCTGTTCACTCTCACCCTGTTCCCGCTCAACATAGCGATTGATTTCAACCCGCGCTGGAAACATTAGGTATTGCAAGGCATGGAAGATCTGCAGCAAAAAGAAGGATGCGGGGCTGATATCCACCATCACGTACCATGAAAAGGTTGCCAACCAAGGAAGCCAAACCAGTGCTGGAACACGTTTCTGATGGTCTCTTGCCATCAGGAAAAATCCGACGAGGCCGAGAGCAAAGCAGGCCAACACCACCACGCGACAAGTCGACATCACCGCAGCGTTCATGTACTCGCCAGCTTGTTGCTCCGGATACCACGTCTGCAATAACTGCATACTCGAAAACGCCCAGACGACGTGGTAAGCGAACAAGGCATAAAAGCCTGAACGGATTAGCCTTCGCTGAGTCACCGATATTCGAAAACCACTCAAAAACGCAAAGCAAGCAGTCGTCCCCCAAGACTGCCCCACGTAGTGCCATCCCAGCACGATCGGCGCAACGTAAAGACTGAGGAACAGCATCGAGGTGGGTTGCGTCGCTGCAGCCGGCATAACGGTTCCCTCTCCCACAACCGACTCCGATGCAACCGACTCCGATGCAACCGAGTCGGGCAAGACAATGGCAGGAGCACTCTCCGGTGGCGTCCAGCATCCCACATACACCAGAAATGCGATGCCGATGATCGGGCCCGCAATCGTCACTCCCGGATACTTTCGAAAGCTACTCGGACGCGAGTAAAGAACTCGGTACGAAGCCATGAAATGCGGAATGTTGATCAGAAAATCGGTCAACAGGTAAAGCAGTGGGAACAGGATTCCCGTCTTGAGCAGATCACTCGAAAGTCCACCGGGAACGACGGAAGAGTAGGCGATTACCAGCATCGCGATGACCAACGAAAGACTGCCACCACAAACTGCATCCACCGTCGGTGAGATCAGATACTTGCGAGTCGTTTCGGTCTTCTTATCGCTTCGTCGTCCCAAACTGTATCCTTTGATCTGATGAGGTG
>JAYZAR010000280.1:0-21373 GCA_036339635.1 Planctomycetota bacterium
GAATCGCAACAGGGCCAATTGTCTTTTTTGTGTCGATGATGTACGACAGGCCGGCACCGTTCATCCAGTACAGTTTCCCATCATGCAACTTAGGCCATGCAGGGTTTGTATGGCCAAATCCACCTTGCTGGATACCCCGAACAGATCCAATTGGCATATTCACGGGATGGCCCAAAGAATTTTGGATCCCCTCGGTGAACTTGAAACTCTTTCAAAACCAACCGAACGCCAACAATCCCGGGAAATCCATCACCCAACAGTCTACAAGCGTTCGCGCGCAGATCGTCGAATGATCGCAACTTGAAATCCAATTCGGCGATTCTCGAAGGCTTCAGTCCCCATGATGCGGTGACCATTCGAACACTGTCCTTTTTGCCAAACCCCGGGCAAATCACCCAAACCATATCTTAACCTGGGAGAAAGACTTGACGTGTCCATGACGAAACCTGAGACTCATTCAGTAGGGCGGGCAATCGCAAAACAGTCCTCACGGGCAAGCATGGGAAAATGGGGGTGGCATTCGATGAGGTCAATCTCAGAACAGCGGCACGGCTTTACGTTAATCGAACTTCTGGTCGTGCTCACGATCATCGCGATTTTGATCGGCCTGCTTCTTCCCGCGGTCCAAGCAGCCAGAGAGGCGGCACGGATCGTTCAATGCCAGAACAACATGAAACAGGTTGCTTTGGCATGCCTCAATTATGAGGTGTCGTTCAAGGAACTGCCTGGATATGCGGGTGAGAGATCACCGATCCGTGTCACTTTTGAACTCAATCGAAAACGCGATCCACTTCTGTTTGGCACACCTTGGCCAGCGCAAATACTTGGATATCTTGAACAACGGGAAGCCGCATCTGGCTTGTCGCGTATCGGCGAGATGCGAACTGTGTTACCTGATCCATCGGTGCAAAACATGGTTCGAGCGACAGTTCCCGCCTATCACTGCCCAACTCGCCGTGACGCCGAAGCCTATCCGCTAGTGAAAACCTATCGAGAGCGATACGGCGACAAAGGTGCCCGAATCGACTTTGCAATGAATGGTGGATCAGCTATACCCGAGAACGACAACCTGATCGGGATTACCCACAAGAAAGATGGTGTTTGGGTTTTTGGGAGCCGTGTCAAAACGAACCGCATCGAAGATGGACTCGCCAACACCTATCTGCTTGGTGAGAAAGCGATGGATTTATTGAGGTACACGACGGGTGATTGCTTTGGGGATCGTTCACCGATTGCTGGTGATCCAAATCGTAAAGCGTCTACGCATTCCTACGTCCGCTACGCTGCCAGACCACCCCATGTGGATATTGCGAACAATTGCTTGGTCTGCCATGACTTTGGCAGTGCCCATCACGCGGGCTGGAACGCCGCCAATGTGGATGGTTCAGTCAAGATGATCACTTACTCCATTGACATGGATGTTCATCGTGCTTCGGCATCCATCGATGGCAACGAATCGATTGAGTATTCACACTGACTGGACAGGGCAAACTGAAAAATGCTCACCTAAAAAACCGAAAGCGGCGCAAGCAGCTAGCTCCCATCGATTCTTTCACGGCACCCGTTGTTCTTGCGTTTTTTCATGTTCCGCTCCGCCGGTCGCTGACGGCGATCGAGTTGGATCAGCAATAGTGATTATGGTTCATCCTCACCATAGCCACCATTGAGCATGAACTCCGACCAAGCTTCATTCTGCGTTTGCATTTGCTGTTGGTTCGCGGCTAAACGGCCGTAGTCAACAGCGACACAGGAACCTCCCACCAACAGCAGTGATAGAGCGGCCGTGGCGATCAGCTTCCGGTTCGTGTTTCGGTAGGGATCGAACCAGATGACTGCTGCACCAACCAACAACAAAACTGCACCCAAGACAAAATAAACCCATCCGATCATTTGCTGGTCTTGAACAAACAACTCCCTCCACACAACGGTTGTAACAAGCCATTTGCTTAAGAAAAATCCGCTTGCACCAAATGCGACCACTAACATGATCACTTTGACACTTGGATTCTCAGAGTGATTCGCATCCGCTCGGTGAATTCGCTTCTTGTGCTTTGCCAGCTCCGCATCCTGCTTTTTCTTCTTTGCCGCGCATGCTAAGCAAAGTAGGGTTTTTTCTTGGTGTTCTTGATTGCAGGAGACACAAACGCGTGTTTTGACAGGCTGTCTTTTACGATCACGAGCCACTGAAAATCGCTGATCACATTTTTCCGCATCACCATCCGACTGCGACTCCTGACTCGCAGCAGCCGTCAATTGCTCGAAGAGCTTTCCCTGTTCCGTAGGCTCAGAACCAAGTTTCTGTTTCAAGTCGCGTGACTGCCGCTCGAAACTTCGCTGCGCAGCTTCGAATCCCACCCATTCACCATCTGTTCCTTGCCGCACACGAATGGTGTCTGCTTCAAAGAACTGCGTCCTCACGAGGGTTAAAAACTTGTCACCAACAAATGGGCCGTAAGTCGCACCTTCACTGCGTACATACCAGCCCTGATTCCGTAGTGCCGCGAACAGCGTACGCACTTCTGAAACAGGAACAAAATCACTCTCCCCCTGCTTGATTTTAACATCGTCTGTAAGCCGTTCTTGAAAGACAAACTCGCAGACTTGCGTCTCAGACATTGGCTGCGATAGTTCCCCGTCTCGAAGCACATACCAGTCCTTTGGCTGGAACTTTTCCCATTCTGCAAGCGTGTCAGTCATCATGGCAAATGGCGATTCCCAGGATGGAGAAGGATTGTTCCTTGCGAATCAGAGCTTCGCAACATAACTGATCCTTACCAACATTGCCGCAAAACAGGGTGGCTGCATCTCCAATGCACGCTACCAAATCAAACGGCGCGGTGATTCACCGATCCGACGGTGAAGCTTATGATCACACGGTCGGGATCGCAGGCATCCGAATAAGGTAATGCAAAACGATACCTTCACCAGCTTGTTCAAGCGAATTCCGTGAGCACTTTCACTCCGATCCACCGCCTCGGGTAACGTACTCGGCTCCAACCTGAGCAACTTGCTTTTATTGTGGCCCAAGCAAAGGGACTCGCTCACGACGCGAGATTGGGACACACTTAGCCACCCGAACACCAGTCACATCAGCACAACCGATACGGTTCAAGTCTTCAGCTAAAAATCTCACAACAACATTGAGTCAGGCGATGATGTCATGGATCGGCTCGACGGCTTCGACGCCGACCAACTTCTGGTCCAAACCACTATAGAAGTACGCAAGGTGATTGGGGTCGAGTCCGAGCTGTTGCAGAATCGTCGCATGCAGGTGCTTGACTTCGAGCGGATTCTCAACGGCCTGCGAGCCGAGTTCATCGGTTGTTCCATGACTGACACCACCTTTAATGCCGCCGCCGGCCATCCACATTGTGAAGCCGTAGGAATTGTGGTCGCGTCCCGATCCTTTCGCGTATTCAGCAGTCGGCTGTCGCCCGAATTCACCACCCCAGACCACTAAGGTTTCGTCCAACATTCCTCGCTGCTTTAGGTCCTTCAACAAAGCGGCGATCGGCTGATCCGTGTTACCAGCGTGCTTATTGTGGTTGACTTCCAAGTCTCCATGAGCATCCCAGTTGGCATCATTGTGAGCGCCGCCGCTATAAAGTTGAATAAAGCGAACACCGCGCTGCACCAACCTGCGAGCCATCAGGCATCGAGTCCCAAAGTCACGGGTTCGATCCTGGTTGACGCCGTACATTTCCAGCGTGCGTTCGTCTTCGGTCGTCAGATCAACCGCCTCGGGCGCCGTGGTTTGCATCTTGTAGGCCAACTCGTAACTGGCAATCCGAGAAGCGAGATCATCGTTCGATTCTCGCGAAACGAGGTGTCGACGATTCGCATTCTGAATGGAATCGATTAGCTGTCGCTGCACGCCTTCGGGTAAATCACCAGGTGGATCCAGATTCAAGATCGGCGCACCTTCGCTCCGAAACACGGTTCCCTGGTAAGTCGCCGGCATGTAACCACTACTCCAATTCTTTGCTCCACTAATCGGACCACCACTTGGATCGAGCATGACGACAAAGCCGGGTAGGTTTTCGTTTTCGCTTCCCAATCCGTAGGTAACCCAAGATCCAAGAGCAGGACTGCCTGACAAAATTCGTCCGCTATTCATCATCAACATCGCGGATCCATGAATCGGCGAGTCAGCAGTCATCGAGTGCAGAAACGCGATATCATCGACGTGTTCCGCGACATTAGGAAAGAGATCGCTGACGTACTTTCCGCATTCACCATACTGCTTGAAATTCCATCGTGGTTCGACGATTCGGCCACGGCTTCGATGACCGCCCCGCCCGAAGGTTTTGACATCAACAGTCTTGCCGTCCATCCCCTTCATAGCAGGCTTGCGATCAAAGGTGTCGATGTGGCTTGGCCCGCCATACATGAACAGAAAAATCACTGACTTTGCTTTCGGAGCAAAGTGAGGCGGTTTGGCGGCCAACGGATTTTGATAAGCATTCTCTGCCGCGTTCGCCGGATCGAAAAATCCATCACCGGACAGCAGCGATGCGAGAGCAGCTCCACCGAAACCGGCACCCGCCTGCCAGATGAATTCTCTTCGGGTTCGCCCGCAAAAATTGAATTGTCGTTTCACCATCTCATCGATTCCTATCACATCTTTCGGGGACCGCCTGCCGCACACGGACTTGGCGATCAGATTGATTCAGTCCACGAACAGAAATTCGTTCCAGTTCAGCACGGTCAAACAGTACAACTCCGCAGCGCGTTGCCGTGATAACTTGCGACGATTTACCAGATCCTCGATTAACTGTTTTCCATCAGCGATTTCATCCGAGGTTGCTTCACGACCAAGCACAGCGGCGATGCAGCGCGTCACAATCTCCTTCGGTTCTAATTCATCCTTGTCCTTCACACCAATCAAAGCAGCCACTCGTTTCGCTTGTTCGTGAATGAACTCACTATTCAGCAATGACAATGCTTGACCTGGTTGCAGGGTGTCAAATCGATCTTCACAAGTCAGGTCGGGATCGGGAAAATCAAAAGCCGTTAACAAGGGAGTCAGCAAGGATCGTTTCACGTGAATGTAAACACTTCGACGATTGCGATCCTGCTCTGAAGAGTTCCCCCATCCGCTGCCTGGCCGTGATTGCCCAGCCAATACCTCGCGGGACAACTTTGGATAGATGCTCGGGCCGTACGCTTTGCGGTTTAATGAGCCATTGATTGCAAGCAGCGAATCACGGACTTCCTCAGCACTCAACCGCCGCGGATCGAACCTCCAAAAGGTTTCATTGTTCGGATCCTGCGATAGTCCTTTCTGCTGACCAGCCGATGACATTTGATAAGCACGACTCGTCATGATCAATCGGTGAAGTGACTTCAGTTTCCAACCATCCTCGATCAGTCGCTGTGCTAACCAATCGAGCAACTCTGGGTGCGTTGGGGGCGTACCGAGCAAGCCGAAGTTGTTACTACTGCGGACGATTCCTCGCCCAAAGTGAAATTGCCAAACACGGTTGGCGATCACTCTTGCTGTTAAGCGATTGTCGGAACTAGTCATCCACTCGGCCAGGACGCGACGTCTTCCCGCGGAACCTTCCATTTTCGGGAATGAAGTCGGTGCTTCGGTTTCGAAAATTGTCGGGAAACGAGGCTCAACCGGATCAGCAGGAGAGTGCGGGTTTCCACGAAACAACACAAACGTTTGCTTCGGCTGGGCAATTGTTTTCGCCAAGCCCATTACGGTTTCTCGCGGCGGCAGTTCTTTCCCTTGCTGTACCACCTCTGCAAGCTCTTTTTGCACTGCTTGGTACTGACCCCACATATCGTCATCCAAGTTGTCTTTCAGCTTTTTCTTCAGGACCCGCTCCCGTTCGCGTTTGGGCCCCTCCGTCGCGCGTTGATCGGGAGCTGACATTTTGGCGATGCCGACCTGCTCAATTTCACGCATGTCAGCTTCTAGTTTGCGACGCTGCTCATCATTGGCTTGATACTGTTGATGGAGTTCGTCGGACGTAACATCGATCTGATTATTGGATCGTTGGTCGCCGCGTGTACCCCAACTGGTTACATCAGCCATCATCGCCAGCAGACTGTAGTAATCGGACTGGGGAATTGGATCGATCTTGTGGTCGTGACAGCGAGCACAATTAATCGTCAAGCCAAGCATCGCTTGACCGGTCGTCATGATGATGTCGTCCAACTCGTCGTACCGTGCCAACAAAGGATCCGCTGGCTCATCATCCCAGATACCGAGTCTGTAATATCCAGTGGCGGTGAGTGTTTCCGGTGTGACTTCATCTAGCTCATCACCGGCAAGTTGCTCTTGCAAAAACTGATCGTACGGTTTGTCGTCATTGAAGGAGCGAATGACATAGTCTCGATATTTCCAAGCATTCGGCTTGGGGCCATCTCGTTCATACGAATTTGTCTCCGCAAAACGAACAAGGTCAAGCCAATGCCGCCCCCAACGTTCGCCATAGTGATGCGAATCTAATTGTTCATTAATTAATTTTTCGAATGACAATGGGTCTGAATCGTTGACGAATCGGTCGACTTGCGCCGCGGTTGGTGGCAGCCCTGTAAGATCATAGAAAGCACGTCGAATCAACTCTCTTCGATCGGCTGGTGGGTTCGGCTTGAGCCCGACACGCTGCAGGCCATCGTAGATGAACGCATCGATAGGATTCTGGCTCCACAGCGGATCATCGACCTCAGGAGGCTCAACAGCCTGCATCGGCTTGAAGGCCCAGTGAATATCCCACTCGGCACCTTGTTCGATCCAGTTGCTTAGAACTTCAATTTCTTCCGGGGTCACAGGATCGCCTTCCGGCGGCATCCGTTCGAACTCATCATCACTCTTGATCCGAGCGACCAATTCACTCGCATCAACATCGCCCGCGACAACCGGACGCTCTCCGGATTCCGCTTCCCCAAAAACCGATGCCTGCTGATCAAAACGAAGCCCATTCTCTGCTTCATCTGGTCCATGACAGGCGTAACAACGTTTCGCCAGGATTGGTTGAACCTGCTTGATAAAGTCAACTTTCGTTGAAGCGGATTGAGCAATCGCGGTGGAACACACCGAGGACGCCGACCCAGCTAAGCAAATAGCCAGGAAAACATGTGAGTAGAACTTCATAGGTGCGACAGGTGGGGCAGGAATCAAGACGCCGCAGGGTGAGATCGAAATGGCGTCAGCATACATATCTTACCAAGCCGCCATTGTTACCGCTGTCCTCCGAATCGCCAAACAGGATTTTTAAACGGCCCACATGGCTAGGTGCCCCCCTTTTGAAGACCGACACCCGTCGGGCTCAAGCAACACACCATCGGAGGGTCCTGTACACCCACCATAGGAACCCAAGCCATCAAAACACACAGGGAACACGTGGGGACACAAAAAAACGCGGGGCGAGAGGAATACGAGGAATAACAGTCAGTGGGAAGGGTTAGCAGGAGTAGGCGGGGATCTTTTGGTGTTCCATCACGCCCTAACAGTCCGTATACGAGTAGGCATGAAAAGATGGCTATCAAAATTCGCCGGCTGGTTGCTCGCCCTCCTCGTCATCGCCTTGCGGTGGACGTGCCGGGTGCGATTCGCGACCGATTATCGTCCCGAAATGTCGAAGCAGGGCATTCCGTACGTCTTCGCGGTGCTGCACGCTCACCAGGTTTCTGGGCTGGTGGCCAGCGATCCCGGCATGGTTTCGATCGTTTCGCGATCGGTGGATGGTGAAATTATCGTGCCACTCATTCGAATGCTCGGTCATGAACCGATTCGCGGTAGCAGCGGTCCTCATCGAAAAGGCGGTAGCTCGGCTCTGAAAGGCATGACAGACCGAATTCGCGACGGCCAGAACGGAATCTTGACGATTGATGGACCACGAGGACCACGTGGCCATGTTCAACCGGGGATCAGTCTGCTGGCAAAAAATACCGGTGCAGCCGTCCTTTGCGCAGTCGCGATTTCAGAACGACGCTGGATTCTGACCCGAGCGTGGGACCGTCTGCAGATTCCTCGTCCTTTCACGCGAATAAACGTCGCGATGTCAGCACCGATCTATTCTGATCGTGACGAAAGCCTGGAAGATTTTGCAGACAGAATCGCTAAATGTCTTCATGAGCTTGAACTTCAGTACGATCCGACTGAAGCAGCCAAGACCATCGCGCCAGCCGCCGCTCGATCATCAGCCAAGCGTCGCCGCGCGGCGTAGGGACTCAGCGTCGGGAGAAGCTGACCGTCGAATTCTGGCGTAAATCTCGGTGTCTGCTATGATCCCGGTCATGAATACAGACGACCCCGAATCGATCCCTGATGTATCCACGGCAGCCGCCATACTGGAGGCTGCGATTGGCCAAATCCAATTTTCACGCGATTACACACGCTCACTGCTCGACACTGCTCCCCCGGAGTGCTGGTTCGAAATTCCACCAGGACTACCCTCCAACCTCGCTTGGCAAATTGGTCACCTAACAGTGAGCCAATACGGCTTACTGATGTTCCGCATTCGAGGTCGCCAGCCGGACGATCTCGAGTTAATTCCCGGCAAATTTCGTAAAGCGTACTCTCGTGGATCGACTCCATCGAGTGATCCTAATAATCAACCCAGCGTGGACGAATTCATCGAACGGCTCGATCGTGTGAACGAGATTTCGATGCGGGAATTGGCTGAATTGGATCCGGCGGTTCTGCTCGAACCAGTCGGCATGCCCTACGCGGTGTTCCCAATCAAACTCGGCGCGATTCTTTTCTGTCCGCTACATGAACACATTCACGCAGGACAGATCGGTATGATCCGTCGATCGTTGGGAATGGCACCGATTCGTTAGACCGGCCCGCTCGAGCGATTACGGTTTTCGATTGGCAGCAATCACCCAATCAAAACCAGCTAACAATTTCCCAACCGCAATCCCCAACTTATCGGAACGAAGTTGCTCTTGGAAACGATTAACGAGTCAATCTACGACCACCCGAAATATTACGACCTCGTATTCGGGGCCGACTGCGCGGCCGAACTTGCCTTTATTGTCGGATGTGGCGACCGCTATCTGGATGGTAAATACGAACGGATGTTCGAACCAGCCTGCGGGACAGGAAGGTTGTTGTTTTGGCTAGCAAAACGAGGCTTTACCGCCTCAGGACTCGATTTAAACCCAAAAGCAGTCGACTTTTGCAATGCCAGACTGAAACGCCACGGGCTCTCGGAATCGGCTTTTGTTGCCGACATGTCCGAGTTCAAGATTCGCCAGCGGCAAGACATCGCGTTCAACACAATCAACAGCTTTCGCCATCTACCATCCGAAGCAGCTGCCCGCGGCCACCTTTCCTGCATGGCCGATGCCGTCCGCCCCGGTGGGCTTTACCTATTGGGTGTTCACCTGACACCGACTCAAGCAGACCCTAGCGAAACGGAGTCTTGGTCGGCTCGTCGTGGCCATTTGTCGATCAATACTCACATGTGGTTCAAACATCGCGACACGCGAAAGCGCATCGAGCGGTTCGGGATTCGCTTTGACATCCACAGTCCGTCCCGTAGTTTCCGGATCAATGACGAGCTACGGCTGAGAAGCTATACGCGGCAACAAATGGATCGTCTGATCCAATCCAACCAATCATGGCAAATTCTCGAGACGTTCGATTTTGCCTATGACTTAGACGAACCGATCGAAGTCGATTCGACGTCTGAAGATGTCGTTTACGTGCTGCAGAGGCAGTAGTTAGCCCACCGCTTTCCGGCGAACTCAACTCGGTAATTCTGTGTGGAGCACCGCAAAGCTGATGGCTTTCGTTACTTCCTAAGTGTCCCTTAAAATGGGGGGAGAACCGAGCAAACCAAACTAGTGAACAATCGATCAGGCAGTTTGCTTGCGACGCCCTAACATTATCAGCAACAATGAAGCCAGCACGGACAAGCTGCCGACCGAAGCGGCAACGGTCGCATTCTGCCCCCATTCACGACGCCGATTTTCTTTTGTCTTGTAGGTGTAAGGGAGAGTAAGGTCCAGCGACAAATTGTCCATATCCTCAAACTCCCGAATGAGCTGGGCTGCAGTGACCTTGGCATATTCGGTTCGCACCGACTTGAGGTGTTCCGCTGTTGAGCCCGAAGTTTCACTTAAAAACCAGTTAATTCCGCAAAAAGCGGCGATTAGAAAGCTGGCCACAGCGATCAATCCGAACAATAAAAATCCACCCCGTCGCAGCGGAGAAAACTCACCATCACCCGGTTTCCCCACTGACTCTGGCTGAGTGGGAGATTCCGCCGCGGGAAGTTGTCTTAACTGTCCAAGTTTCGGGATCGCGACGCTCTGCCCACATTGGGAACAGGCCGTTTCATCACCCGCTTGATAGTTGGCGACTGGAATTTCGTGTTCACAGTGGGGGCAGGGCAACAAATACATGGAGATATGTTTGCAAAGATTTGAACAAGAGCCGACTAGACCCTAAAGGCCGTGTGACTAGAATCCATGGTAAGTAAACAAGGCTACCCGCCCAACTGCCGCTCTACCAAACCCGGTCTTTTGCGGCAAACCAACAACGAACTGTTTCGTTCGTCTCAGTGACTAAAAGGATTTGAGTCACATTCTGCGTGGTCGAGTTTGCTGATTTCCAGGAGGGTAAGACAGAAGATGATTAAAGTCGGGGGGAGTTTCTCGATACGCGAAGTGGCACGTGTTTGTTCACGTTGCTCTCGGAGCGTTCGATTGGAGCCGCAATCGCGGAGCTCCATCATTGACTCATCCGGTCTGGATTTATCTTTCATGTCTAACTTGCTCGGGTGAGCAAGTGGATCGAGAGGGAATGACTTCGTTTACCGACAAAGTCATTCGCAATTCGGCTGATTCACCCAACCCTAAAGTTTTTCCAATTGAAGCTGAAGCAACAGGTTGAGGTCCGCTGGGTGGTAGAGTTTGTCAGTGTTTAGGACTTATTCCAAACCACGCGTCGAACACCGTTATTTTTGGTGAACGACGATACTATTCGGGCGAGCATTCCTTCCCAAGAGGTCATCGACTTGACGTTTTACGTCCACGCTTTCAATGGCAAACTTCACCCGCGCAAAATATGCAAACCGAAAGTTTGTTTCCCATTGACCATCCCCAACTGACCCACTGCTTGGCCATTGATTTGGCCCAAATTGATACCGAATAGAAATTACCTTTGATATTGAACTTGGCACTTTTGTCGATGCTGTCGATCTGAATTCCATTGCAACGTTTTGACTTGCCCCGCCACAATAAGGCCGGGCAATGGCGTTAAGAAAACTTTGAATTATTTGATCTCGCTGGCCCCGTTCAACATCGATTTTTCCAGACTTAAAAAACGTATCCGCAGGAGTTTCTGTCTTGTTTGACACTCTACTGGACGACTTTGACACCGATGCAGATCAAAGCCCCGACGTGATGACCGGTGGCTTCCGCAAGTTACCCGTTGATGACAACGAGGACAACAATGTCGCTGTGGCAATCGCTGAACAAGCCGAGGGCGAAGTTCAACTCGATAGTCCCGATGAATTGCTAGCCGTCGATGAAAGCGAATCGTGGTCGGATGACCCGGTACGCATGTACCTGACTCAAATGGGCGAGATTCCTCTGCTGACCCGCCGCGAGGAAATCGAACTCGCCAAGCGGATCGAAGAAACCCGCCGGCGCTTCCGCACCAAGTTGCTGGAAAACCACTTCGTGCTGGTCGAAGCTTACAAAACACTCAAGAAGGTCTACCGAGGACAACTACCATTTGATCGTACGGTTCAAGTTTCGGTTACCGATCGACTAGAGAAAGAACAGATCGTCGGCCGTTTGCCGCACAATTTGCGAACCCTTCAAACCTTGTTGCGACGCAATCGCCACGACTGGAAAGTTTCGCTCAGCAAGAGCGCGTCACAGCGTCGCCGTGCGGAAGCGTGGCGTTCTCTGGCACGTCGTCGACGACGTGCTGTTCGATTGATCGAAGAACTTGGCCTGAGAACTCAACGGATCGAAACTCGCATTGAATTGCTGGAGAAGTTCTCGGATCGCTTGATCGAAATTGATTGTGAGATTTCCGAACAAAAACGAACGAAGCACGGCCGTGAAGTTCGCGAGGAACTTCTTCGCGAGCGTCGGCAAATCCTGACCGCATGCCAGGAAACTCCCACTTCGCTTCGCAATCGCGTCCAAATGCTGAATCGGGTCTACGATGATTATCAGCAGGCCAAGCGAGAACTCAGCGAAGGCAACTTGCGTTTGGTCGTCTCCATCGCAAAGAAGTACCGCAACCGTGGCTTGTCATTCTTGGATCTGATCCAGGAAGGCAATGCGGGCCTGATGCGGGCAGTCGACAAATTTGAATACCGCCGCGGGTTCAAGTTTTGCACGTACGCCACTTGGTGGATTCGCCAAGCAATCACGCGTGCAGTTGCCGACCAGAGTCGAACCATTCGAATTCCGGTCCACATGGTCGAAACCATGAGCCGTGTTCGTAATGTTGCCCGTCAGCTACTGCAAGAACTCGGGCGTGAGCCGACAATTGAAGAAACCGCACGTCGTGCTGACGTCACGGTAGAAGAGGCTCGTCGCGTGCTTACCATGAGCCGTTTCCCGATCTCATTGGATCGCCCAGTCGGCAACAGTGAGGACAGCCAATTTGGTGACTTACTGCCTGACGGAACTGCCGAAAGCCCTCAAATCGGGGCCACTCAGGAAATGCTGCGTGACCGCATTGGTAACGTGCTGAAGTCCCTCTCCTACCGTGAACGAGAAATTATCAAACTGCGTTACGGTCTGGGGGACGGGTACAGCTATACGCTCGAGGAAGTCGGTCATATCTTTAAAGTGACACGAGAACGGATCCGGCAGATCGAAGCAAAAGCGGTCCGCAAGCTGCAACAACCGAGTCGCAGCCAAGATCTCGTTGGCTTCCTGGATTAGAACGGATCGACAGTAAAACGTTTGATCACGAGACGATTCAACCCATTCTAAAACCCTCTCGGTAATTCACCGGGAGGGTTTTTTGTACTGATTAGTCGCCAGCAGAGGAACGGATCATCGCGCTAAGCGGAAGAAAAGCCCACACGGCGATCAAGCCTTCCCCGCCATCAGTCATCTCCAAGCAGCACAAACAGGTGTCCTAAGCCCTGCAGTGCAAGCTGAAATTCAAACAAGCGCAACTCAATCACTTAACACTGCTACAACCTCACCAACGACATTTCTCCAATCTCCCAGCGTCCTTTGACGATGAAGCCTCATTGCAGGGTACCAGGGCGTGCAAGTTCCAATGGTGCCCCAACGCCAATCAGGAACCTTGCCGAGTAGCACATGCACATTGGCACCAACGGCACCAGCCAGGTGTGCAATCGACGTATCGGTGGTGACCACTGCATCTAATTGCTGCACGATCGCAGCTGTATCGGTAAAGGCGTCCTGAGAATCGAAGTGTTCAGGTAGTCGAACGATGTTGCTAGCCCATTCACAACGCCCCAATTGCTCCGCGCCGTCGCCCAACTGCAAACTGATCAGTTCAACATCCTTCAATTCAGAAAGCGGACGCAGTTGCTCTAGAGAGATGCTGCGATAAACATCGGCGTGGTGCTCACGATTACCTTGCCAGACAATCCCAATCCGACGGCCCGGCTTTAACTCGTGCAACCAGTTTTTCCAGTATGCAACGAGCTCCTGGGAAACAGCCAAGTAGCTATCTTTATTACCAAATGCCTCCGCACCCCATTCCATCGTGCCAGTCGTTGCCCAAAGCACGTCGACCACATCAATCAAGGAAGCGTGGTAATCGACCGCAGGAAGACGCGTCTGATCCAGCAATAGCTGGTCGACACCTGGCACGGAAGTGAACAGCGACAACAAACTTGCCGAGCACTGCAACAGAACACGAGCTCCCCGTGACTTGAGAACGGCAGCCATTCGTACAAAATGGATCGCGTCGCCAAGACCCTGCTCTGGATAAAGCAGAATCGTCTTGCCCTGCAACGACTGACCTTGCCAAATCGGCGCTGTGACATTCGGACGAGCATTGCCCGACATTCGCCAGCGCCATCGGTACTCGGGCCATCCGCGAGCGTAATCTTGTTGCAGTAGATGGATCACTCCCAAGTTACGATGCAATTCCACATCGTCGCTCGCGACCTTTAATCCACGCTCATACCAGGACAACCCGCGTTCAACCTCACCACTCCAGACCCAAAGCGTCCCCCGGTTTTTGAGTGCGGAAAGGTAGTTGGGCTTCTGCTGCAACGCCCGCTCAAAACATTGATCGGCCTCCTCCACGAGCCCCTGCATCCGCAGCGAGTTGCCAAGATTATTCCAGGCAATCGGGTTGTGATCACTTAACGTTAAAGCTTCACGATAAGCTTGCGATGATTGAACAAACTCGCGTCGATCAAAGAGTGCAATACCCAGATAAACCCAAGCATCCGCGTGCTTGGGGTCCTGATCAAGCACTTGGCGGTAGAATTTTTCCGCCTGTTCTATTTGCCCAGCCTGATGAAGATGCCAGGCATTCTCGAGTGTTTGCTGAAAGCTCATGAAACGAGCTTACTCCATCTCGGCCATATCACGAGCGTGGTAGCTACTTCGCACAAACGGACCACTGGCTACCTTTTTGAATCCCATCTCTTGGGCAAGTTCACCAAGCTCCTCAAACTCCTCAGGAGGAACGTAGCGGACCACCGGGAGATACTTTTCACCGGGCTGCAAGTATTGACCAAGCGTCAAAAAATCAACATCAGCATCACGGAGATCGGACAGCGCTTCGAGTAACTCCCCACGCTGCTCCCCCAAACCGAGCATCAACCCGCTCTTGGTGCGAACCTCCGGGTTGTATTCCTTGACCCTTCTCATCATGCCGAGTGTCCAGCGGTAATCACTCTTGGGACCCCGAACGCGTCGATAGAGGCGAGGCACAGTTTCCATATTGTGATTGAATACATCCGGTTTGGCTTCAATCACCCGACTGAGGGCCGACTTGCAATGAACGAAATCGGGAGTCAAGACCTCGGTCGTGGCACCTGTTTTTTCTCGAACAGCAACGACACAGCGATAAAAGTGATCGGCACCACCATCTGGCAGATCGTCACGGGTGACACTGGTGATCACAACGTGTTTGAGCCCCAGACGCAGCGCGGCCTCGGCCACACGACTGGGCTCATCGCCTTCTGGCAACTGAGGAGGTCGCCCCCGATGAACCGCGCAAAACCCACATGGCCGGGTGCAAACGTTGCCCAAGATCATGAAAGTCGCCGTCTGCTGGCTGTAGCACTCCATCCGATTGGGACATTTTGCATTATCACAAACGGTTTCTAGCTTCAGCTCATCGAGCAAGCCCTGAGTGAGATGGTTGGCGTTGCTTTGCGGGATCGGACGCTTCAACCAACGGGGTAAACGTCCCGACCCACTCACCTCAGCATCAGCGGGGATTTCAGGTTCAGCAACAACAGGGAGTCGAAAAGCCATCTAGTCAGCACGTAAAAAAGTGAACCAAAACCGACGAACCAACGCATTGTAGTGCGGTGGGCGAACGTGACCATGGCGGCAGCCGCCGATTTTGGTTGCCCCAAACCGATTGCAGCTATCGACTGGACCGATTGCCTACCATCAAGAACCGAGCAAAAACGAAGCGAGATAAGGCGAAACCCCCTGAAAATGCACGCCTGGCCACGCTAGGAATCACCTCCAAGGCGTGTCATTTTTAACTTCATCGTCTACTTCCCCCCCACAACGAATCCTCTGAAGCAGATCCTTGGTTCTAACGGCTATCGGTTCATCCGCAATCGAGCGTACAATCGCCTCGTCATGGCAAGAAAGAAGAAATCAGGTCGATCGAAGAAACCGAGCGGGAAAAAGGGACCGGAGATCGTGATGGTCTCCGAAAACCGAAAAGCCCGCCACCGCTACGAAATACTCGACTCGATCGAATGCGGCCTCATGCTGATGGGCAGCGAAGTCAAATCGATGCGTGAGGGAAAACTGTCGCTCGATGAAGCCTACATCCGATTCCAAAAACAAGAACTGTGGTTGATCGGTTCAGACATTGCCCACTACAAGAACGCAGGGATGTGGAACCATGATCCACGGCGACCTCGCAAACTGTTGATTCATGCCCGCGAGTACGACAAGTTCGCCGGGCGAGCTCACGAACGAGGCCTGACCCTGGTCCCACTACACGTTTACTTCAATGAACGCGGAATCGCGAAATGCGTGATGGGTTTGGTGAAGGGCAAGAAATTGCATGACAAACGACAAGCATTGAAGAAACGCGAGTCCGATCGGGGCCTGCAACGCGCGATGAGAAGACGATGACTGAAATCCTGGCGATCACCGATTTAGTGAAAACCTTTTCCCAACCGGGTGGAGGCTCCCTCACGGTTCTCGACATCCCGTCACTGGAAGTAGCAGTGGGCGAACAAGTCGCCCTGATCGGAAAGAGTGGCGGTGGCAAAACAACCCTGCTACACCTGATTGCTGGGTTGCTGGTACCAGACAAAGGTTCGATTCGCATCGCCAAAACCGAAATCACAAGACTTAGTGAGCAGGGTCGTGATCGCTTTCGAGCTGGTTCGATCGGATACGTATTTCAAACCTTCAACTTGATGCCTGCATTCACCGCCCTTGAGAACGTAAAACTTGGCATGACTTTCGGCTCTGGACACCGCGATAGTTCCCGAGCGGGTGATCTACTCGGACGAGTCGGCTTGGCTGATCGAGCTCATTATCGACCGGCCCAGTTGTCCGTTGGACAGCAACAGCGAGTTGCGATTGCCAGAGCTCTGGCGGGCAGCCCGAAGATTTTGTTGGCCGATGAACCGACCGCCAACGTCGATCCAGTCAGCGCCGAGAACGTGCTGGAACTGATTCGGAATACCTGTCGCGAGGAACAAGTTGCCATGCTGATGGTCACGCATGACATGGAAATTGCCTCACGATTTGATCGTGTTGAGGAACTCGACACGATCAATCTTGCCTTGACCGGAAGTCACTCTGATTGATTCGAACAACATCCCTCCCCTGACGAACGCATCATGTCTTTGCTTCAGATCGCTTGGCGAAATTTCTGTCATCGCTCGCTATCAAGCATCCTAACCACAATTTCTCTTGGCTTGGGTGTTGGACTGGTTGTTTTGGTGCTGGCGATATACGGCGTCATCAGCGATGCGTTCACGCGGACTGCTTCGGTCGGCTACAACCTAGTCGTCGGACCAAAAGGAAGTCCGCTGCAACTGACGCTCAACAGCGTTTTTTATCTCAGCCAGCCAATTGAGAATCTGCCGTACGATTACTACATGGAGTTCTTCTCTCAGCCAGAACGGGCTGAGATGGTCGAACGATTTGGTGGCAATCCCGAACTGGGTGAGAGAGCAGGAATCTTCGCTCCGTACGTCACTGGCGGGTATGTAATTCCCTTGGCACTGGGTGATTACTTCGGAGAATTCAGGTTAGTCGGTACGACGCCCGATTTTTTCGAGAAACTGCGATACGGTCCGAATGTCGATCAACCGTTTTCCTTTTCGGCTGGCCGAGCGTTACAGGAACTTTCAGTCGAAAACAGCTATTTTGAAGCAGTTGTTGGGTCTCGGGTTGCCGGAGAAATGAACGTCGGAGTCGGGGACATTATTTACCCCAAACATGGAGCGCCAACCGGGCAAGACCACGAACTCGGCTTCACAATTGTTGGCGTGATGAATCCAACGGGAACGCCCAACGACCGTGCAGCCTTCGTCAATCTAGAAGGTTTTTATTTGATGGATGGCCACGCCAAGCCGGTCGAAGATGGCGAGGCAGACGCTACAGCCACCGCAAACTCCGAAGCCGAAATAGAGGACCCTACCTCCGAAACCGACGCTGAATCGGAAGTGGAAGCAACCGATTACAAATCGATCTCGATTCCTCAGCGTGAAGTCACTTCAATCCTGGTTCGAACCGGAAACATGATGTTCGGCCCCGGAATGCAGGTAGCAATTAATGAAGGAATTCGAGCCCAAGCCGTCGCCCCCATTGGTGAAATCAACAAACTGATGGACGCGATCGTTGGACCTTTACTGACTGCTCTTTTGTTGATCACCCTGATCACCTGCTTCGTGGCAGCAGTCGGAATCCTCGTCGCCATTTACAATTCCATGAATGATCGCCGCCGAGATATCGCGGTCATGAGGGCGCTGGGAGCGCGGCGTGAAACCGTTACCACAATCATCGTGATCGAAAGCTTCTTGGTCGCCATCATCGGCGCCGCACTTGGCTGGGTTTTGGCACATGGAGCGATTGCTCTGTATTCAGAACGCATCGAGCAACAAACAGGTGTCCGGGTGGGCTTTTTCACTACCAGCAATTACGAATTGCTAATCTTGCCTTTGATCCTGACGCTGTCGCTGATCGCCGCCTTGCTGCCGGCATATTCCGCCTACCGAACCGACGTTGCCTCGAATCTACAGAAGTAATTTCTCAGTGCAATCTTGTTCGATGTAACCCGTTTAGTCGCCGGGGAGACTCAGTTCTGATGGGTCGCTTCCTTTGCGAACCGTGAGATTTACTCGCCCAGGAAATCAATCAACTCTTGTTCAAGCATCGGTTTACCACAAGCAAATTTTTCGCAAACGTACAACGTCGGCTTACCCTCTATGGAAGTACGATGCTGATTCAAGGCAACCACAGGTCCTGAATTGGGTGCATCTCCAATGACCCACGAGAGCGTCGCATGTGGGCGTAACGTGCCGACCATAGCTGGCCGCAAAGATTTCATCATGGCATCATCAGCAACTGCCAAAACCAATTGTTGATGCCCATTCCAGTAACGATCCAGCGCTACCAACAATGCGCCGCATGCCGCAGACTGATGGGTCAACACCTCTGCCGCTGCACAAAAGGTTCGCTCTGCCGCGAGTTGAAAGTCATCCCGATTTGACAATCTCGCAAGCCTTAACAATCCGCTCGCTGCCGATGCGTTGCCACTTACTAAGCTGCCATCATGCCAATCTTTGTTGCGAGTAATCAGCGATTCAGCATCATCTGGCGTGTAAAAGAAACCACCCTGCTCAGGATCTTGAAAACGTGCGAGCATTTGGTCAGCCAACTTAGTTGCGTGGCCAATCCACCGCGCACGGCCGGTACTTTCGTACAAGTAAATGAATGCTTCGACACAATAGGCGTAATCATCCAAAAAACCATTCAAATGCGATTTCCCCTGCCGGAACGCGTGCAACAGGCGTCCACCCTCGCAAAGCAAATTGGAGGTAATAAAGGTCGCTGCACGCTGTGCTGCGTCTAGATAGTCCTCACGCTCGAAAACACCTCCGGCAACCGCCAAGGCTTTGATCGCCAGCGCATTCCATGAAACCAGCACCTTATCATCACGCCCCGGACGAACACGCATTTCACGATGCTTACGCAGACTCTCACGATCTTCGTGCAATTCACTTAGCAACTGTTCAGCATCGATGGCGAATCGCTTGACAGACTCATCAAGCGGCAACGGCAAATTTGGAATACTACTGCCTTCAAAATTTCCAGCAGTCGTGATGTCGTAGATCTGACAGAATCGGTCACCTCGTTCCTGGCCGAGAACTTGAATGACTTCATCAGGACTCCAGACGTAGTATTTTCCTTCGACTCCTTCACTGTCCGCGTCCTCACTGCAGTGAAAGCCCCCCTTGTCATCGACCATGTCGCGAATCAAGTAGTCGGCTATGCCGCACGCCACATCTCGATAAAGAGCATTCCCAGTGACCTGAAACGCACGAACATAAACTTCACACAGCAAAGCGTTGTCGTACAACATCTTTTCGAAGTGCGGAACAAGCCACTTTGCATCGACGCTATAACGGGCAAAACCGCCACCAAGATGATCGTGAATTCCGCCACATGCCATTCGATCAAGTGTAAGCGTCGCGGCTTCGACCAAAGAGGGTTCTTGATTCGCAAAACCGACTCTCAACAACAAATCGAGGTCGGTGGCATGAGGGAACTTAGGTGCGTCCCCAAACCCACCATTCCGCCGATCAACCGCTCCTACTAGATGATCGGTTGCCCGCTGAACAAGGACTTGGTCGGGCACAGCAGTGGATGACTCTGAAACACCAACCGCCATCTGCTGGAGTGCGATGGTAATTTTGCTGGCATGCTCCTGAACCTCCGCGCGGCGGTTCTGCCATATTTCGGCAATCGACTCAAGCACTTGCGCGAATCCCGGCATTCCAAATCTTTGCGTCGGCGGCCAGTAGGTGCCAGAATAAAAAGGTTCTAGCTGATGATTTAAAAATACGCTCATCGGCCAGCCGCCATGATGCGTCATCAGCTGCACCGCATTCATATAGATTTGGTCAATATCCGGTCGCTCCTCACGATCAACTTTGATTGAGATAAAGTGCCGATTTAGGAAATCCGCGATCGCTTCACTTTCAAAGCTTTCGTGCTCCATCACGTGACACCAATGGCACGCAGAATAACCGACTGACAAGAAGATCGGACGGTCGTGACGACGGGCGGCCTCAAACGCCTCTTCTCCCCAGGGAAACCAATCGACGGGATTGTCCTTGTGCTGCAACAGATAGGGGCTGAGCGAATCAGCGAGGCGATTCATGCGGATCCTTGGGAGCAATGAAGGCTGTCGGCGGCGACCGCGGCATGGCGGTGGTCACTAAGATTGGGATCAGGTTGCCGAATTTCGCGTTAGCGATTTCCCGAGACGATGAATTCTCGCCGCGATTCATTCGTGCGGCTATCAACTCACCACTGATTCAGTGGCGTGGGTGAATGGACGTAAACGACTAAACATCTAGGTTTCGTGCGTCCAACGCGTGCTTCTCGATAAATTCGCGGCGTGGTTCGACCTTGTCGCCCATCAACAGCCGGAACATCTCATCTGCCGTGCCAGCATCCGTCAAGTTAACCTTCAACAGAGTTCGGTTTGCTGGATCAAGCGTTGTCTCCCGCAATTCCTCGGCATTCATTTCGCCCAAGCCTTTAAAGCGAGTGACCTGCAATCCTTTTTCACCAGCCGCACGGACCTCTGGCAGCAGGTCACGCAGGTCAACCAACGGGCGTCGAATATCCTCGCCACGAATCAGCTCAAATCTTGGGGTCGTCATTCCCGTGCGATCTGCGGGAATCAAATCATCGATTCCGAAGCCGAGTTCCAAAAGTTCCTTTAGACCACTATTGATCGTGCGAACTTCGTGAAGTTCCGCCAGGTGAGCAATTTCGAAAACAGTTCCGTCTGCCTGTTCCTCGGTGGAAGTTTCTGTGTCATCACCAGAAACGGCCTCGCCGTTCCCGTTATTGGAGTCGTCTTGGTCCGCAGCGTCCTCTTCTTCCTCTTCAATATCCAACCGCAGATTGTTCTCGTTTAGATAAAGTTCAACTTCGTCTTGCTTGTGGAACCAGTGTTCGTCATTGCCGTGTGTCAATAACAAGGTAGGTAACT
>JAYZAR010000281.1:0-5273 GCA_036339635.1 Planctomycetota bacterium
CATTGTTGAAGCGGCTTTGTTTGTTGGGCATCCTGAAAACAAATCACTCTCCGAGCAACGACTTGCATCGCTGATGCGCGGGGTCTCACCCGATGAAATTATCGAGTTAGTGGATCGATTGAACGAGGGTTATCAAGCTGAGAATCAAGCTTTACGTATCATCCGCGATGAAAGTGGTTTTCGCATGACGATCGCACCTGCGGTCGAGCATATGCGGCGATCTTTTCTGGGGAAAGTTCGTGAGGCGAGACTGAGCCAAATGGCGATCGAGGTGCTGTCCTTGGTCGCGTACCAACCGGGAATCACTGCGACCAAGGTCCAGGATCAACGCGGCCGGGAAAGTGGATCGTTGCTGAACCAGTTGGTGCGGCGACAATTGTTGAGGATGGAGCGAATCAAGCCCGAAAACGGAAAACGCACCGTGCCACATTACTACCCAACCGAACGATTCTTGCATCTGTTCAGCTTGGAATCTCTCGATGAATTACCGCAAGTCGAAGAGGGGCTGCGGGAGTAAACGTGGCCGCAGGAATACCGTTTGCCGGAACACTGGCTGCAGGAACACAGTTTGCTTCAACACAGGAATAGCAGGTGCTCGATTTGACTAGTTTGGTGATTCGCGGGGTGGCCCTTGATATGGACGGCCTGCTATTCGAGACCGAAGGTTTGTACTGGCAGGTTGGTGAAAAAGTTTTGCAGCGACGGGGATATCGGTACAGCAAAGAGCTTCAAAGCCGAATGATGGGGCGAGTCGGTGTCGCGGCAGTTCAGCAAATGATCGATCTGCATAATCTAGATGACGATGCGGCTGAACTATTGGCTGAATGCGATGAGATCTTTGCGGCAATGCTTAAGCTTGGTGTTGAGCAGATGCCGGGCGTCGACGCGATGATCCAAAGATTCCGCGCCAAGAAGCTGCCGTTCGGGCTTGCCACTAGCAGTCGCCGTCGATTCGCGACCGTGCTGATGGATACGGTCGAATGGAAAAGTGACCGGAAGTTCAGTTTGACGGGAGACGATGTGACGCGAGGAAAACCAGATCCCCAGATGTATCAGATGGCGGCTGAACGACTTGGTATTCCTACGCAGCAGATGCTGGTTTTGGAAGATAGTGGTAACGGGTGTGCCGCTGGAGTTGCCGCCGGTGCTGTCGTGGTTGCGGTTCCTAGCGAACATACAAAAGAACAGTGTTTTGATGGCGCGGTGCTGATCGCCAACACGTTGAATGATCCACGATTAATCGCATTGCTAGAGAACCAATAGGCCGAGGCCTGTCAGCATGCTGGCTGGCCTCAGATTAAGATTTGCCGGGGAATGAGTGCAAGGCGATCATTCGTGCCGCCCTCGCGTCGGTCTCCAACGCAATCTCCACAGCGGTTGCTACCGAACCGCCTTTTGGTGATAAGAAAATCGACACTGAGGGGTTATTTCGTTGTGATGGAATCATGCGGACCATGGAGGCTGCCAACGCGATTTCTAGCGGCGACTAATGAACCATCCTTCGGGTGGATCTGGTAAGCCAAAGGCATCGTGGTAATCACGTTGCATTAATTCGATCCAGACCATTGTGTTCTTGTGTAAGGCCGTGGGGCTGAGTCGAACTGCCCGGCGGGCAAGTTTCCTGGCGCGGGAAAAATCCTGGCCGGCCGCGGCCGCTAATGCCAAGTTATGCAACGCGGCGATTTGGGTGGGGTAACGTTGGCAGACAGATTCCCAGATTGCTTCCGCCTCCCCCCAGTTTCCCGCCTGGGCTGACTGATTTCCCCGGCGTACTTCACGACTGCCTGGCATAAGGTAAGGCCGGGACAGTCGAGTGGTTTGGCGATCAATCCAAGGTGCGATTAATTGCAGGCTGTCACGCGCAGCACCCGTCAGGAGTTGTTGCTCGGCGGGTTGAACGAATGCCAAATCTGGGTAACGTTCCAAAACCTTTTCGCGATCGACCACAATAGGTAGACCGGTGGATTTTCCGCCATCAGACAGAGAGATCAGTCCCCAAGAAAGACACAGTGTTGAGGATGGCAATGAAGGTTGATCGTGGCCGATGACTTCGCCACGCCAAAGATAATCAGCTCCTAAATGACGTGATAGCGCGGCAACCACTAGGTCATTCGGTTCGTCATCGAAAGCTGAGACCAAGCGAATGGTCTCACGTTTGGGGAGCGATTCGGCAGCGATCAGTGAAGTCGCGCAACCACGGTCCGAGGAGGCAGAGGAAAGCAGTAGTTGCTTGAGCGGCGCGGTCACTTCCTCCGGGCCCGTCACCGATGAAAGTACCACCTTTTTGCCAACCGCGGTTTCAAGCCGCGGAGGTTGCCAAACATGCATCGGCGCCGACGACCGACAACCGCAAAGGCTTATTGAGCAGACACAGAGGGCGATAACACGAAACATGACTGGGATGTAAGCTGTCGCACCCATGAGCGTCAACGGCGAATCGGGCGAGCGTCACCTGCGAATCGGGCGAGCCCGCAGTTTGGCCGACTTTTGAATCGCCTCAATCCGCCGCGGTGATGTTGAGCTCAAAGGCCGCCGCGCGAAAGAGTGCTCGCCGGTGGGCCTTTCGGCAGATGCAGTCTTTGAAATCGGGGCTCAGCGGGCTGCACCCGCATGATCCTGATGGACCGGTTGGAGGGATGCATTTTGTCACCCGCATCTTAGGCAGCCGACAACGCGGGCGGTGCAACGTTCACGTTCCAACTGTTCTTTCGGATCCCGTCACTGCCATAAAAAATCACCGTGTTGTGATCAAAGTCACAAATCGCGGTCAGTTTCACGCTTCTGGGCCCATGCACGCAAAAATAGACGCCTACCGGTTTTCCACCGCGGATTACTTCCCGTTGAGTCATTGGGAACTGGTTCGGTTCAAGGTGTCCCAACTCACAGAGTCGGGTCTCGACAGTTTCACAAAGTGAATCGTAATCAAGCTTGCGCGGAGTCGCTCCGAACATGGGCGTCCTTGGGGATGGAGACTGGGAGAGCAGCCGAGGGAGAGGTACCGGCGATTCCTTGCCGGCAAGGTTCGGTATCGGCGACCATCGGGGGCGAGATTAGGCCCGGGTGAAAATCCGCGACGGATGACGACGACTGTTTGGCAAGCCGTATCGATTACGAGGATTTCAAGCAGGGCGGAGTTTTTTCCAAGCTTTACTTGGAATGTAATAACCGGTTACTGTCCGCCTGAGTGATACGACCGAAAATGTCTCGCAAGATTACCTGCTCTAACGAAGTGTCCCTCCCCAGCGGGATCCAGCCGAGGGTTTGGGGGCTGTCGTCGTAGGCATCTTCGGTGCGGACGATGGTTCCGTCATGTCGCGTGGCCGCGATCGATTCGGTCGAATACTGACTTCGGTCTGTGTCTTCCAGATCTTTTTGAACGATCACTTCGAGTGTGTAACCGGTCCCGTACGGCCGCACGTTGATAACGGCTCGGCGGCGGATTGATTGCAAAGTGCTTTGCAAACGCTCGAAACCAGCGGTGCTATCTTTCCGCCAAGGTTCCAGTAGAGAAGCACCAATCCGGTAAGACGTTTCGATGCGGCCATCGAGCAGCAGCCCGTTTGAGTTCTGGACCGGTTGTTCACGTGCGATCCGAAAATAATCATCCACGGCATCCACGACCTGCGACCATAAGAATTGATCTCCAACCGCAGGCAACTCAAGCGGATTGGGAACGAAGGAATCTGGTACCTTCGTACCCAATCGGTACTTCAACTGTCCGCACCCTGGGGCGAGCGAGCCCAGCATGGTTGTCATCGCGCTGAGGATGATCCAGCGTCGCCGGACTTTGATTGAGTTTTCGCGGCGCAGTACAACTCTGACTAGCGAAGTTTGCTGGTTTGTGGTCGGGCAATGCTTGGCGGCAATGGTTTGGCTTCTGGAAGATCCTTGGGAAACATGCTCCAAACAGGAATTCTGTTGGCCAAATCCTCCATCACCTTTCGTTGAGCGTCGTTGATCTTTTGCTGACGGATTTTGCTGCGGATCTCCTCTTGAACCACACTCAGTGGGGTTAGGCCAGCTTCTTGTCGCTCGGTCACGCGGACAATGTGAAAGCCACGCGAATCTTCAATGATTTCACTCATTGCATCTAACGGTAAGCGAAAGATCTCTTGATCAAGGGGATCACTTGCAAGGGAACCCTGTGCGGTCCAGTCGTGTACTCCCCCCTGTTTCCCGAGTGGCTCCTGACTCTTCTCTCTCGCGACCGCTTGCATGCTGCCGCCAAAGTAGGCCTCGCGTCCCATTTCCCAGATGACTTGGTGAGCTGCGTCGCGTGAGGGGAAGTTCGCGAACATTACGCTCAATTGTTCCCAGCGGGCTCGGTGGGGACGCATGAATTCTTCAGCATTGTTCTGGTAGTAGTTGTTGATCTCGGCGATGGATACCTCAGGATCGCTTTCGACTTTGCCGCGGATGTAGAGATGTCCGAGCATGGCATCGATGAAATCTCGCTGGCGAGCGGCAACAGAACTTCCTTTTTCACGCAGCATTGTGTCAAGCTTTGTCAGATCATCGACTTTGTATTTCTTCTTCAGTTCGGGAACTTCACTTTCATAAAACATCTGACGAGCGCGGCTGGCGAGCATTTCTTCGGCTTCGGTTCGCTTGTCCGCGGCTTGGGTACCCACCTGATCCAATAAAAAGGATTCGCGCATCATCTTGTTCTGAATCGCTTGGGACAGCATGCCCCGGATGAGATTCACGCGGGCGTAGTGCAGTTGCTCTTCGGGAATCGATTGACCCGACTTTTCGGTCACTTCCTTGATTCGTGCTTCTACTTTTGGCATCAAGTCGCCCAGCAAGATCGGCGTACTGCCGACGACTGCGACGATTGCTGCAGGATCTTCCGGTATTTCAATCGATTGGGTTTCTTCGACTTCAGTCGCGGTGGGAACCTGGGCGCACCCGACGAGGTCGGAGAACCCAATATGAAAACAGGCGATGGCAGTCGCCAAGGCATGCCAATTGGAAAGGGGGCGTTGCAGCAGCATCAGGGACAGTCTGGATTTCGTGTTCATAGCGTTCTCTGTGAACCATTTCGTCATTGGCTTGTAGTCACCGCCAAGCTTCGGACACAAGTCCGAATCAGCCTGATCTCAACGGCTTGTCTTGAATGACCCGAGCGGGGCGAATTATTTATGGCTTGCAGCCCGCCGAGCCATGATTGTGAGGCTCTCAGGCGACTCAGGCAGATTGGCGATTCAACCGATCGATTTGGATTGGTGATCGATCAGGTATGGTATCAATAATTAAAATAAATAGACGCTGGT
>JAYZAR010000282.1:0-6964 GCA_036339635.1 Planctomycetota bacterium
GTCGTTACTTCCTAACGATCTCGGCGAATGATTCTAGCTTGCGTTACACCACCGGTTTGCGAGTGTACCGGCCAGTTTCAGAGAGCCTTGCGGTCGGGGACGTGCCGATCCTTTACCTTGATTTCGAAGGCGACGTGATCGACGCCAACTTCGGGGGGGAGGACGCCCCAGGCAACAACTTCATTCGCATCCCAAGTTTGGCCGAGAGCCTCGGTATTTTGGGGGTTGAGCTTGGTGACGACAGAACGGCTAACCGATTAATCCAATCGATCGTCGATGAAACGATTCGGATTTTTGAGGATCTCGTCCAAACAGGGTCCAATGGGGATTTCGAGGTCACTGCGAATCCTGGAGATTATGGGATTCGAATTTTGAATAGCCGTGATCACTTCGGGCAAATCTCGACGAATGATCCGCGGGTGACCCGCATGATGATTGGTGGGACGGGTGAAGACATCGGTGCGGATGGTGTGTTCGGTTACTCGTTTCTTGATATCGGGAACTTCAACCTCAGCCAACTGGGCTTCTTCGCTTTGGATGCGTTCGTAGATCTCGCGAACCAAACCCCGATTGCACCAGGTTCTAGTCGACTTGACGTGATTGCCAAATTCCTGGGTTCTGTCATCGCTCATGAGGCAGGTCACTCATATGGGATGTCTCACACGGACAATACCAATTCGATCGGAACTTTATCCGATGCCGGCGGGACTCCTAATGTAAATGATTATGGTCTGGGGCTTGGACCCGATGGCATTTTTGGAACGCTGGACGACATCCTCCCGACATTCAACAACGACTTCTACATCGCCCCTTCTGAAGATGAACTCCCATTCTTTGGTATTCATCAGATCACCGATGCTCTATCGCACGTTTTAACGAGTGGTAAAAACGGGACCGGTATCAGTGGCCGAGCCTTTAACGACTTGAATGCGGATGGCAACGGAATCGGTGATCCTGGGCTTGGTGGTGTCCCGGTTTTTGCTGATGTCAATAGTAACGGCCGATTGGATGGTGGCGAGCCAAGTACGGTTACCTCAGATTCCGGCTTCTTCAGCCTTGAAGTTGCGGATGTCGGTGTCAATGTGATCGCACAAGCACCGGGAGGTTTCGTTGCGACAACTGCAACAACCCAACGGGCGCCGAACATCGCATTTGGTTTTCATGAATCTGCGACTGCGAGTACCGGGACTGTTTATGGAGACAACAATGGCAACGGTTTTCGCGATCCCGGGGAAGACGGGTTAAGTGGATTCTTTGTCTATCTTGACTTCAACGGGAATGATACTCCTGATTTGGGTGAACCGAATGCGAAGTCGGGGGAAGACGGGACGTATAACATCAATTTCCCGGACTCTGGTCCCTATACCATTCGGATTGTAGCCGAGCCCGGCTTTGAATTGATTACGCCTTCCAATGGTGAGTATTCGAATGGGACTCCAACCGGCAGCGATTTTGACTTTGGTTTCTTGCCTTCGTTTGACTACGGCGACGCTCCTGACAGCTACGGTACCACGGGCTCTTTGGGTGCAAAGCATGGAATTGTCAGTGGCCTGACAATCGGTGCTACAGTCGATCGTGAACTCGAAGGTCAGCCAAACGCAACGGCCACTGGCGATGATCTTTCAGGGATTGATGATGAGGATGGTGTTCTGCTGCTTAGCCCACTGGGGCCAGGCGGTAAGGCAACCTTCTCGGTTGAAGTGAACAATACGGCCGGCGGGGTTGCTTACCTTCAAGGCTTCATGGATTTCAATGGTGATGGGGACTTCACGGATTCCGGCGAACAATTCGCCAAGGATGTTATCGTTGCTTCTAACTTTGTTGGCTCACAGCAGGTTGTCGTGAATGTGCCGACGAGTGCCAAGGTGGGTGATACGTTCGCTCGCTTCCGACTCAGCCAAGCTCCAGGCCTTGGTGCAACTGGATTTGCCGAGGCGGGAGAAGTCGAGGATTATACGTATTCGATTTTGAACGAGGCTCGCTTAGCCAATAACGATACCGCTTCGGTACCTCGCAACAGCACCCAGGAAATTGAGGTTCTGGAAAACGATTTCCAAACCGCTCAAAACCCACTTGAGATCAGAAACCTGATCCTGATTGGGACCGAGCAGCCATCGGAGCAGGCATTTACCACACAAGGTTCGGTTCGAATTGCAGATGATTCCAAATCAGTCTTCTACACGCCACCAACTGGCTTCATCGGTCCTGATACTTTCGGCTACACGGTCGTCGACAGTCTTGGTAACAGTGACACCGCGTATGTGAATGTCAACGTGACCTTCGAGACAGCCGTTCCGATTGCATTAGACGATATCTTCTCGCTACCGGAAGGATCCAATGATCGCGCCCTGAACGTGCTCGATAACGATATCTCCAGCGTTGCTGGTGGAATTTCGATTGTGAGTGCCACGCGAGGCAGTGAGGGAGGATCTGTCCGAATTGTTGGCGGTGGTCTCTCTCTTCGATACACGCCGCAGGACGGATTCGATGGGACGGAGCAGTTTACGTACACTATTATTGACGCGGCAGGTCAGACCGACACCGCAACGGTAACGGTGAAACTGTTGCCCGGGAGCCTAGCGGAAGAGAAGGTTGCATTCTCAATCGGTATCTTCGATGCGACGAACAATACGATTGAACGCAGCAACGTGAAAGTTGGTGAGGAGTTCCTGGTTCGCGTTTCGGTTGATGATATCGAGCGAGTGTCGTTCGATCAGGGAGTCGCTTCGGCCTTTCTTGATTTGCTCTACACCGACGAACTCGCAACGGTTGTAACGACGGCTTCCGGAAATCCCGACATTACTTTTGGGCCACTCTTCAACCGACCTGGTGCGTTGCAGCCACCTGCCGACATCAATACCCCCGGCTTGGTGGACGAAGTTGGAGCCGTTCAGGCGATCAATGACGTGAGGGCTCATGAGGGACCTGCCGAACTGTTTACGATCCGGATGCGTGCCGTTTCGCCCGGTGTTGCAGTATTCCAGGGCGATCCTGCCGACGTGGATGACAGGCCGCAGAGCGAAACGATCCTAAAACGTGTCGTTCCTGATGATGGGCTGGGCGATCGAGCTCTAACTGTTGCCGAGCAGCGTTTTGGAAGCGTCGAGCTAACGATCACTCCGCCGTCCGGCGAGTTTACCTCTGCGATCGATGATTCCTACCCAGATTCGATCGATTCCGATGGCAATTTCATTTCCAACCCTTTGGGTGGTACGAATAGCTTCCGACTAGATGTGTTGGCCAACGATAACCTTGGGGCGACCGGGAACATTCGCGAGTTTACAATCGTTCAAGAGTCTGACGCTCTTGGCAGCGTGACGATCGACACCAACGGTTCTTCGAGCCTGAACGATGCTGTGCTGCGTTACTCACCAAATGGTGGAGCGAATGGATTGGCGCAATTCACCTATCGAATCGTTACGGAGGACAATATCGTCAGCACGGCGGAAGTGACGGTCTCACTCGGTAACCAGCGGGCGAATTCGGATGTTGCCTTTGATATGTCACTCGTCCAAGGGAATGGATCGGGTGCGACACTCGATCCGGCAACGATTGAGCTGGGAGATCGAATTGGCGTTCAAGTTAACGCAACCGATCTGCGTTTTGCTTCCACTTATGTATTCGCGGGCTACATGGATGTGCTTTACAACGCGGATGTGTTGCGTCCTAGCGACACGGATCTGAGCGATGGCTTTGATTTTGATGTACGGTTCGGTGCCGATTATGCTCAAGACCCGAACAACGCAGCGACTGCTGCCCGTCCTGGAATCATTGATGAAGTTGGCACATTCGCCACTGAGTCCGAGGTCGAGAACGGTGGCGAGTTGTTTACCTTGTTCTTCGATGTGATTGGCTCCGGTCCGCTCGGACTGGTCGGATCACCAGCTGACTCCGAACCGTTCAGCTTCACGTTGCTGTTTGGTCAAGACGATGAGGTTCAGATTTCGAAGATCCGCTTTGACAAGCTGGACGACGTATTGGATACCCGGATTCGGCAAGACGTCGATGGCGACGGCTTTGTCTCGCCACGAGATGCACTGTTAGTGCTCAATGACCTCAGTCGATCATCGGCTGAGGGCGAACAGGCGGGTTCTTCATCTGGCGGAAACGTCTACTACACCGATGTAAACGGTGACAACCAAGTCACAGCAATTGATGCACTTCAGGTCATCAATTACCTCGTCAGGAACCGATCGGGTGATGCTGCTGGCGAGCAATTGGTTGGACTGCAAGCTAACCCGGTCAGTGATTCGAGCGACGAAATGGTCAGTGATGAGGCTGTCTCAGATCTGAGCGATGAGTCCAACATCGTAGGTACCCCTTCAGCGGACTCGTCTAATACCATGAATGTCGGTTTGGTTTCGTCAGACTCTGGTATGGCCGACGATGACGACGACGATCTACTGTCATTGCTTGCTGATGACGTTGCTGATCATTGGAGCTAATCGCAAGGGTAATTTGGGGATGGGAGCAGTACGCTGCTCCCATCTGTGAGTCGTTTCGTCCCTGGCCAAACTTCAGTCTCGCAGACGATTAAAATTTGAATCAACACAACGGAGCAAAGGTGTCCACCCGCTCCGTTGTTTCGTTGAAGGCTTGCCTTTTTTCAAGATCGGGCGTGAAATGCCGACCTGAATGACGCCAATCGGCGGAATTGGCCGACTCTGGGATTGGTTTTGCTATCCAAACCGCTCATCATGGAGGTGAGTCCATGCGGCAGTCGTTCCCAGGATTGGTGGACGCTTCATTCCCATTCAAGAGCATATTCAATTGTCTTTCGAGCCCTTTTCGGTGCAATGTCTGACATGCGGTAGTCGGTTGCGAGTAACCGATCCAGCGATTGTTGGGACAATTGCAGCTTGTCCCAAGTGTGCCTCGATGGTGCAAATTGAACAGGATCCAGCAGACGCGACTGCGGCGGCGCAGCAGGTTGCAGTTGGCCATGCCGATGTGGACAGCCAGGCGATTACGCAAGGTTCAATCGCGACCGAACAAGGAGCAGACCTTCCGGAAATCACTGATGTTCACGGATTCAGTGGTGATTCATCCGGTTCCAGCAATGACAGCGTGCCACCCGATTGGCAGAGTGCGGGGACGCGGCGTACTCGACAGATCGTCTTGATTTCGTTGCTCTCGGTGACTGGATTGATCACTGCGATCGTGGTCTTTGCATGGTTCGTCCGCAGTTTTGGTGAAGGTTCAACCGTTGCCGATCGCGGGACTCAGGTCGTTGATGCAGACCCTGTGATTGATCAGGACCAGGCCGAAGCGGTCGAGACCCAGACTGACCCCAATGTGAATGGCGATACCGTTCCGAATACAAAAGGCGATAACGGGGCCGAGCCCACAAATGAAGGTTCAGTCACCGGATCAAATCCAGATGTGCTCGATTCCAATCAAGCCGAGATGGTCGATGTCTCCACTGCCGAAGCATCTCAGAATGTGGCTGCTCCGGGCGCACCCCCAAGTGATCTGATCCCGCAGTCTCCGCTTGACGTTCCAACGCAGCCAGATGTTCCTGGCTTCATGCCAATTAATCCGCTTGCAAACGAGCCTGAGCCAGAAGCGAGTGGAATGCAGGCATTACCACCCGAGTTAGAAAAATACACCAGGTTCCTATTGGATGAAGGTCAGGTGGAAGAAACGACTCTGCCGGCTCCACCCAGCATGCAGGACATCGAGATTGATGCTGCGGCAGATCAAGATTTCAACTCGCTGGGTATGGCGGCCCCGAGAGAGCTCAATTTAAAAGGCGATCTCGCGATTCGGATGGCATTTGCATCGGAGGGCTATCCACTGGCTGATCTGATCTTATTGATCAGCCAGGCTACTGGCGTGCCGATTCAAATTGATTGGGTTTCTTTTGATTTAGCTGGCGTACCAATCGACCAGCAAATCGCCATTGCCAAAGGCTGGAGGACCGCGCGAGAAATGTTGGATCTGACCGCTGGATCTTTAGGCGCTGAATTGCGAGCAGAAAAAACACTAATGATTTTGACATTGAATGATGACTCGTTTCAGCAGACGATCGGATCGTTGACCGACCTTGGCGATTTTGGTGCGGAACAGACTTCGGCGACTGCTGTTCTCAACGGCTTTCTGGGCGCGAATCCCGAATTGGCGAAGTTAGCTTTGGGTGAAACCCGCGAGCAGCAACAGTTAGCTGGTTTAGCTGTTGAGGGATTGCGGAGGATGCGGGGCGTCCCGTCAAAGGTTTCTGATTTGGCACTCAGTCGGTGGGCGAGCGGGACTGAAAACTCCGTGGAGTGGCCGCTCGTAACCGGTGGGGAAACGGGCCCACAAGCCGATACGCCGATCACACTGGCATCATTGCTGCGGCGAACTGCACGACGAAATCAATCTACCTGTATCGTCAACTGGTACGATGCTCAACGCCGTGGGGCCAGTCCTGAATTGGTGATGATTCCGCATGCCAAAGAAGATGCGGGAGCGATGCTCGGTGACGCCTTAAATAGATTTCCACTGCAGACGCGACGCGTCGATGCGAAACATTGGTGGGTTGGAACCGAACCAACGTATGATCGCTTGACCGCCGTCGTCTGGACACCGCCGTTGGGCGATTCGAAAAAGGAATTCCTAAAGCAGATTGATACAATTATGCAGGGTGCATCCGCGGATACCTATCGCGTTGCTTATGATCAAGTAAGCGACCGAGCGCTGATGCTGTTGCCAAGATTCATCGTGCGACAATTGCCAAAGATTGCATCGTCTATTGCGGCGAATTAAAGTCGCCACGCCATGGCGGCGGCCAATCTGAGGGCGAGTTGATGATTCACCACGCAGTATTCTCCGCGCAGTATTCACCACGCAGTATTCGTTTGGCTGGAGCGATCGTGATGCGTTAGCGGCGAGAAAAAACGCCGCTGGTTCTCTACCCTGCCCATCATTTGCCCTGTGTTCGAAATGGTGTTGCGGATGTGTCTCGCGAGCAGATCAAGCCGTT
>JAYZAR010000283.1:0-13784 GCA_036339635.1 Planctomycetota bacterium
AGTGCGAGCGTCCGCTGCAGCCATGTTGTGGAATCATTGCGTTACCGACGAAGATCTCTTTCGTTTGAGAATCGTCTGGGTCAAAAACTAGTAGCATCGATCGCCCCACACGGAGCATCAGGTGGCATTCTGGTTCGTAGGCGACCACGGTCAAACCGATGACCTGTTCGTAGAATTCTCTGGCGGCGGGCAAGTCATTCGAATAAACAATTGTTTCCAGGATGCCGCGTGGCGTCTTACGGTTCGTCACTTTTCAGTCACCATTGTTTTGACTTGATTGGTTGCTTTTCAGTTGGTTTTTGAAGAAGTCAATTGATCGTTGGGTAATCTGCTCGTGACTTTCTGCTGCTCCGCGAAAACCATGACCGCCATCGATCACCTTGTGCAGTGTTGTTGCAACACCTGCTTTTTGTAGTGCGGCATGTAATAGTTCGCTTTGGTTGTACGCAACCAGGCGGTCTTTGTCGCCGTGCAGATGCAAAAAGGGAGGGTCCTGTGGACTGACATAAGTGATTGGATTTGCCTCGCGGCACTTGTCTCGATTTTGCTGGATGGGGCCTCCGATGAATTTGGATTCGGGAGAATCGGGGGAGTTGTGATCGATGTTTGATGGAAAATCGTTCATTCGCAAAAAGTCGGACGGACCGAACCAATTGCAAACTGCTTGTACGTGAGAGGAGGTTTGCTGCGAAATCGGATGTGTTTCGAAAATGTCAAGGTCACCCGTGGTGCCCAGCATGGCGACTAAGTGTCCGCCGGCAGAAGATCCCCAGGCTCCGAAGCGATTGGGATCCAAGTGAAATCGCTCTGATTGATTCCGTAAAAAACTTACGGCTGCTTTGCAGTCTTCGATTGCCGCTGGAAAGATTGCTTCACCGCTTAATCGGTACTCAACAGAAGCAACCGCGAATCCATGCTGCAAGAGTACCCGTGCGGGACCAGCACCCCGCTTGGATCCACCCTTCCAAGCGCCGCCGTGGACCCAGATTACCAGTGGGGTTGGAACCTCTGATTTTGGTCGGTACAGGTCAAGCTTTAGAGACCGATCACCTACTTTGGCATATTCCATATCAAGGTCGACAGTGACTCCAGCAGGCACCTGGGGTAGACGCTGCTGTTGCGCGAATCCCGCTTGAAAAGTCGAAGTCAGAAAGAAAATGATTAGGCAGATTGAACGCATGAATGGCTCGCTGTGGCGGGGAGTGGGACAACCGATTATAGGTCGCGCACCAGCGGAGAAGGTAAGGTTATCGGATCGCTCGCCTGCAAAAAAAGAATCACGACATCCATACATTTTGGCAACGCGATGCGGTGGCACTGCCTTCCGAGGATCCCTCGACCGATCGTGGCCTGCGAATGCTGGGCGAAACGAGAGGCCCGGTTGTCGCCTGTACCACGTTGGCATCTTGCCGACTGAGGATTTGGCCCGAACGCTGGTTGGTTGACCCAGCCTCGCAATTACTGCTGGCGTTCTACAAACCGCTAGCACGTTGAAGCCATGCTGCTGTGGCAGGCAACTTGCAAAGATTCCCTACGGCCGGCCGTCAGTTTTCATATGAAAGCGACGATTGAAGAGATCGGGATCGAAGGGGTTTTCGACGATTGGTAAGCGAGAGGGGCCCGAAGACAAGACATCTTGAGGCTCAAGTTGGTCCGGCGTATTCCCTTCGTTTTCCCACATCGTTGAAACCGAAGTTAATCCAGAGTCCATTGATTGAGGAGCAGAGACTGATTGGGGAGCAGCGACTGGGGAGAAAATTGCCTCATTGTTGGTGGTGGTTTTGTTCGCGCTCGCTGGGGAGGCAGTAGCTGTGTTCAGGGCGATGGCAGCCATTTCGACCCAACGTTGCAAGCCATTGATGGCTTTCGCATTACGCAGACCAAGTGGTGCTTCTTCACCACCATGCTTGGTGGTCGCGTACTTCAGCAAGGGGCTGTCGGCCGGATTGTCGTTATCAAGGTATGGCAGCGTGGCGCCCAAGTTGGATCGCGTAAATTCTGCGGAGGCTCGCGTTCCCGAGGGCGGAGCAAAGATTCTCCACTGAACCTTGGTTTGGCCGGCTAGTCGATGTGAATGGCAATTGCTGCAGCGATTGATCAGCATCGGCTGGATTTGGCTGGCGAACAACTGCAGCGGACGTCCTTCAATGGGGTTAGAAGCATGTTCGATGACCGGTGATTCAAACTGAAGCTGAGCAACCTGCGGTGGTCCCGTAGTCGAGTGATTTTCTTTTGGACGGGTATGTTCTTGGGTGATACGGTTATGTTCTTGGGTGATACGGTTATGTTCTTGGGAGATACGGCGCTCGAGTCGCTGTTCGATCCGTCTCGCTTCGGGGCTTGTCGCATCGATGGCATAGGCGGCACGTAATTCCGTAGCTGCTAAATCGAACAAGTCGTAGCGTAAGCACCAGCTCGCGTCGGCAAGGTGCGTGTTTAGATCTCCCGGTTGCTGGTGGTCGACCCTGAATTGATAGAGATTACGGATTGACGGTGCCCAGCATGCGACTTGTTCCCGTGGGAGGCGGATTTCGCCTCCTTGCCGAGACAGCACGATGACGTATTCGCCTATTTGACGAGCCTGGCCAAACAAAACATGATCGTTTTTCAGTAGCACGCAGCCGTCAGGTGGCGGGGATAGGGTGAGATTGTTCGAGTTCAATTGGGTCGAATTCGCTCGGGGTGACGAGACCTCGCACGGAATGTCCCTGACATCTGCTGTTTGCGAGCAAACGGTGGTGGTCAATGCCATCAAAAAGGTGGCAAGCATCGCGATTCGTTGGTTTGGGGCGCCCATGGGGTTGGGGAGTACCAAACTTTGCGACTTCAAAGCAATCCAGGTTCTGACTTCGGTATCATGTGAAGGTTTGACCCGAAGATGTGATCGCGGGCTTTATCGATTTACGTAGCAGATAGAAGAAAATGTTTCGCAACTTAAAAATGAGATTATCAGTTTTGGCAGCCGTTTCTGTGGTGGGTTTAGCCGCCGCAGGACTTAGCGATTTTGCTCGTGGTGAAGAGTACCTGAATGGGATCAAGTGGGAACCGCCGGCGATTGTCACCCCTGGCGATGCCAATGCTGATCCCCCTTCTGATGCGATCGTTCTGTTCGACGGAGCCGATCTTTCAAAATGGAAGAATGGAGACAATTGGTCAGTCAAAGACGGGATTGCCTATTCAGGGCGAGGTAAGTTGGTGAGCAATGAGTCCTTTGGTGATTGTCAATTGCATCTTGAATGGAAGGCTCCTGAACCAGTCAAGGGAAGCGGTCAAGGACGTGGGAATAGTGGTGTGTTTCTCATGGACCGCTATGAGATTCAGGTACTTGATTCCTACGACAACGAAACTTATCACGACGGTCAGGCTGGTGCGATCTACAAGCAAACGCCACCGGCGGTCAACGCGATGCGGCCGCCGAGCCAGTGGAATACTTATGACATCTTTTGGACCGCGCCCCGATTTGATGAGGGTGGCAAGCTGATTTCACCGGCTTACATCACCGCGATCCACAACGGGGTTTTGATTCTGAACCACTTCGAGTTGAAGGGCGATACTCCCTACAATCGGCCGCCAAAATATCAGGCCCATCCCCCGACAGGACCAATCTCGTTGCAGGACCATGGTAACCCCGTTGGTTTCCGCAATATTTGGGTGCGTCCCTTCCAGTCGGCAAAAGGAGAACAGGTCCGTCAACCTTATTTGCGTAACGGCAATAAAGAGACGCCGATCGAGGACTAAAGCGACGTGACACGATTTTTGTCTAAGACAGCAGTTGTGCGGCGAGGTGTTGCTTACAGGCGCCGACAACTTTTGTGATCAGCTCATCGGCTTCTTGGCCGCTGAGCGTTGCGTCGTGCCGTTGCAACTCGACGGTTATTAGCACGCGTTTGCGATCCTTTCCGTCCTTCTTTTCATCCCGGTAGGTTTCGCGATAACAAATCTGAGTCAGCTCGGCGCCGACCGCTGCTCGGACCACCTTTTCCATTTCACTCCAACGAACTTTTTCTTCAACGATGAAGTTTAGGTCTCGTTGGATTGATGGAAACGAACTAATCGCTTGTTGCTTGGGAACAAGGTCGGAGGATTCAAGCAACTGGTCGAGCGAGATTTCGGCGACGACGACAGGAGGAGGTAGTTTCCATCCCTTGAGGGTTTTGGGATCGACGATGCCGAGATATCCGAATGGTTTGTCACCAAGTATTAGCTCGACTGCACTCCCCTTGGTCATACCGTCCCGCTGAATCGGTGTTACCGACATCGGTGCTTGAACACCCATCCGCTGAACGAGCGTTTCCAGCACGCCCTTCAATTCAAAAAAATCGCGTCCGGAAATGATCCCGAGCGAATACTGTTCGGTTGGCAGTGTGTCGTTAGCTGCGTTGGGCAAGTAAATATGTGCAATTTCGAACAGATCAGCCGCGATGCTCGAGGAAGCCCAATTGTTACCGCGTCCTTCCAGCAGGCTGGGTAATAACGTCTTTCGTAGGCGTTTGGCACCCTTGAGCATTGGAGTTTTTGTCTCCAAGGCAGGTCGGTCCGTCCAAGGCGAGAGTGCCTGATCAAGTTTTTTGGTGACGACGCTTGGTGTCATCGCCTCGCTCAAACCGGCGGCCGTCATGATCAACCGAACACGATCAATTGCGGTATCAAAGTCGCGCTTGGAACTGGGAGCGACCGGGATGGGCGAATCTTCTGGGATCTTGTCGTATCCATGAATCCTCGCCACTTCCTCAATCAGGTCGACCTCGCGGGTCAGGTCATGACGCCACGATGGAGGGACGTATTGGATGTCATTGCTCGTCCCATTCGCTTGGCATCCTAGTGCGGTCAGGATTCGAGCGACTTCGGTTTCGTCAATTTGGATCCCCAGGATTCGTTCTAGCTGATGCTTTCGCAATAAGATCGGTTTACGTGGAGCAATGTTGGCTGCTGTATCGATCACGCCGTCGGCGACTTCGCCACCTGCCACGTCAACGATGATCTCGCAGACTCGACGACTCGCCCAATCAACCCCCACTGGATCGACCTTGCGTTCGAACCGGTAAGACGATGGGCTGTGCAACTTAAGCGTTCGCGCCGTTCGACGCACCGACAGCGGCGTGAAAACAGCTGACTCGATCACAAGGTCCGTTGTGGCTTCGGTGACTTCGGATTCGGCACCACCCATAATGCCAGCGACCGCACAAGCTTGGTTGGCATCGGCGATCATGCACATGGTTGGATCGAGTGCATAACTGCGGTGGTCAATCGCTTCGATCGTTTCGTCTTTGTGACCTGGTCGAACGATGATGTGCGAGTCCGCGACCTTGGAGTAATCAAATGCGTGCAGAGGTTGGCCACATTCCATCAGCACGTAATTCGTTGCGTCGACAACGTTGTTGATGCTTTGATAGGTTTCCAAAGTGCCATCGGCTTTCCGTTTCCAAAATACCGATTGCAGTGCCTCAACCATCCAGTCGGGGCTTTTTCCCACCTTGACGCCTTGAATCACACGAGCGGTGTACCGGGGACAGGCATCGACAAATTGGTTTTCGACGGTCAGCAGGTCCTCGACCGAGGTGTTTGAAGTTTGCAGTGCTGGCGAGGGCAACTGCAGGGGGTGGTCGTAAAGCACCCCGATTTCTCGAGCCACACCAATGTGGCCGAGGCAGTCGCCACGATTACTGGTCACTTCCAAGTCCAGCACGATATCGCCATTGATTTCGTCAGTCCCCTCGTGATTGAGGCCGGACAAACTGAGGCGATGTGCCAATTCCTCGTGGCTCATCGGGAGTTCGATGTATCGGGCGAGCCATTTTAGCGAAACAAGCATGGAATTCAGGCGGAGTGAGGTGAAATTCGAAAGCTTAACGATCTCGGCTAGAGGTCCTTCGTGGGACAAAGTCTATCGGATCGGCCAAAATCGTAATACCGTCGGTCCAATCGCATCAGCAGGGCACGACTCTGCCAGCTAAGATGCGTCCGATGATTGAATTACCCGGATTTGAACCTGAAATCTCGATTTTATTGACTTGGAACGAACCATGATAGCGCGACTGATCGGCACCCTCGCTTTGCTCGTAACACTTGGCATGGCCGGTGCCTGTGGAGCGGAACCGCCGAACATCTTGCTGATCATGGCAGATGATATCGGCATTGAGGGTTTGGGCTGCTACGGCGGAGTGTCGTATCAAACGCCCCATTTGGACTCGCTGGCGGCTGACGGTTTGCTATTTACACATGCCTTTTCCCAGCCGCTCTGCACGCCAACTCGCGTTCAGATCATGACAGGCAAGTACAACCATCGAAATTGGAAGTACTTTGGAATCCTGAATCCAGGTGAAACCACGTTCGGGCATCTGATGAAGTCTGCCGGGTATGCAACTGGAATTTTTGGTAAGTGGCAACTGACTTCTTATGATCCGCCCGATCTACCTGGCGCAACCAACCGGCGCGGGACGGGGATGCATCCGAAAGATGCTGGCTTTGACCGCTACTCAGTGTTCCATGCTTTAGAGACAGAGGACAAAGGTTCTCGCTATGCCAATCCGACAATGTTAGAGGGAACAAGTGGAAATGACGGCTCGTTGAAAACCTATCGAGGTCGGTATGGAGAAGATGTTTGGGTCGAAAAAATACTCGGTTTCTTTGATGATCATCGCGGCACACCGACGTTTGCCTATTATCCGATGGCTTTGCCGCATTGGCCGTTTGTACCGACGCCGATTTCAGATGGCTGGGATCCCGCTGCAGAACAAAGGGAAGACAATGAACTGTTTCCCGATATGGTTCAGTACCTAGACAGAATCGTTGGCCGCTTGGTGTCTGGTTTGCGCAGTCGGGACTTGCTCAAGAATACGATCGTGTTGTTCTATAGTGATAATGGGACGCACGCAAAGGTCATTTCTGAGATGCAAGATGGCCGTCGCATCATCGGGGGTAAAGCAACTCCCTGGCAAACTGGAATTCACGTTCCGTTGATTGCTTATTGGCCCGATCATGTTCCCCAAGGCACCTGCGATCGGATCGTTGATGCGTCTGATTTTGTGCAGACCTTATTAGAATTGGCGGGAGCTGACTTGCCAGCTGCCGTTGGCAGCGACGGGATCAGTTTTGCTCCTTGGCTATTTGGCGACAAAGGACCAGAGCGAGAGGCCGCTTTTTTTTGGTATGACCCGCGTCCAGGTTGGGACAAGGAACGTTTTGGTCGCCACGTATTCGCGTTAAATCGCGATTACAAATTGTTTCGGACGGGTCGCTTCTATCGTTTGACCGAACGTCCTTTGGAGGAGATTGAGATTAGTCCGTTGGCGATGTCTGCGGCTGATCGTCAAGCCAAGTCGCAATTGCAAGCGGTCATTGATGCAGCACTGAGCGGCGTCGATGAGCCACCCTTAGTCAATGCCTACGGGAAATCCGAGCCCGATTTACTAGCGGTTCCCAAGAGTCGGGAAGAGACTCTGCGGGCTACACGAGCGATGCTCGACGGGGCAGAGGAATATGTCTACGGTAACGCCGGGGTGGATCAACATCGGTTGTGGTTGTTCAAGCCGCTTGATCTCGAGCCTGGGGAGCAGAGACCTTGCGTGTTCTTTATCCATGGAGGTGGATGGGGAGGTCGTCCCGAATTATTGGCGGCTCAATGTGTCACGGTGCAGCGGCTCGGCTACAACGCTGTAACCATAAACTTTCGGCCACCTGGAAATAAACGGACACCTGCCGATTCGTTACGGGATGCGCGGATGGCTTACCGTTGGCTGGTCGAAAATGGTGAGCGATTGCAAGTCAATGTCGACCACATTGTCGTGTCAGGTGGATCGGCTGGTGGCCACTTGTCGTTGGCACTCTCAACGATTGAATTACCCGGAGATCCTGTGATCGAGCATCCACCACGAGGTTTTGTATTGTTTAATCCGGTGATTGACTTGGTGGATGGTTGGAGTGCCGGGCGCGAGCGATGCGAAAAAAGCGGAATTGATCCAATTAGCTTCTCCCCAGCTCACCATGTCCGGTCGGGGCTGCCCCCCGTTTTGGTGCTGAGTGGAAGTAAAGATGCACTGATTCCCCCAAGCTTGATCCGGGCGTTTCAGAAGCGGATGAAAAAAGCAGGCAATCGGTGTGAGTTTATCGAGTATCCCGAAGCGACACACGCTTTTTTCAACTACGGGCGAAATGGGAACCGATACTTTCAGTGGACCATGTGGGAAATGGAAAAGTTTCTTCAAGCAGCGTTTCAATGACCGGGAAATATGCGGAAGGCGGGAGTGGTACGGCGAACCACCGCAGGGAATCGATTGCCATCGCCACCGAATTGGCGGTTCCCCCTTCCATCAGCCTCGCTGTAAGCCAGTTTTTGAAAAGCTGCCTCTTAGTGGTGTTCGAAGAAGCCTTCCGCGGGGATCGTGATAAAAAGCGCGCCCGCAAAGCTGTGGCGAGTCGCCTGAAAACGGGAATGCTGTTTCCAATAGCTTGAAAACGCTAGACTATTCGCATCAGTAATCCACCCCGCTCCAACGTTTGTTTGCCATGTCCATCTTGGTTCAGTGTCCTCGCTGTAACGGTGCTGTTTCGATCGCTGACCGGGCGGCTGGGAAGCGAGTAAAATGTCCGCATTGTGCAGAAGCTTTTTTGGCACCAGGGATTTCGGCATTGGAGAAGGTGGAGGACGAAGACGATTGGTTATCACTGGACGAAAAACCACTTCAGTCGACTCCCGCGACACCACCGACGGAAACCGCTTCGCCTGTTGGTAACGGTATCTCGGATGAGGATGATATACTGGGTGAGTTCGCGCTTCCTCCGTTAACCACTCCGCAACCAAAGCGTTTGCCCAATCGCGGCTTACCTTCGTTGAGCAAGGAGGAAGAAGCATTGCTGGCTAGGTTCGCGGGTGACACCGATGATTTCGCGGCTGAAACCAAACTGCCTCCAAAGTCCCAGTCAGCACCAACCGGAACTTCGATGCCTGTACCGCTGGGAGCTTCGAAAACAAATTCGCCCGCACCAAAGCCGGCAACCCCGACAGAGTATGCGTCGGAGTATCGGGTGAAATGCAAAATATGTGGGACCTATCTTTATGCCAAGGCACATCAGGCGGGTTCAAATCTTAAATGCTCCGATTGTCATTCACCTGTTACCGTCCCTCCACCTCCCAAGGTTACCGAGGGAGTCAAGATCAACATGGCGAATGCGGAAACGTTTCAATTTGCGGAGTCAGCGGCTTTCAAGCGTGGCCCAGATCCATTCAAGAGATCAGCAGACGAGTTGCTGGAGGAGGCGTCTCGGGAGGAGGAAGTGAATGGCGGGCCGACTTATGAAGATGTCCCAAGTGTGAAAGAGTGGTTTCTGAATGTATTTGGAATCTTTCGGGATTTGGGCGTGGTGGCTCATTGGCTTGGCTTGTCAGCGTTTGCGGCGATTCCAGCAGCTTTGGTTCTTCATTCGGAACAACAAATATTGATTCTCGGGTTGTTCCCAGCTGGGTTCTTTCTTGGCGTGCTGGTCGTTAGCTGTGGGTTTGCAATCATGCATGCGGTGGCCAACGAAGAGGAATCGGTGAGGGAATGGCCAACCTTGGATCCCTTCGCGTGGCTGGGGCAGTTAGCGATTGTGGTGGCTGCTGCGTCTTTGTGCGTGATCCCAATCTGGACAGCTTGCATGTTGGTTGGCTTGCCCACGTTGCTCAGCCTCTTCTTTACCATGATTGTCGTTTACGCCACATTTCCATTCGTGTTCTTGTCGATGCTCGATATGAACAGCTTCATGATGCCGTTTTCGGTAGAACTCGCGCGGAGTGCAACGCAAAGTTCAGAAGCGTGGGGAGGGTTTTATTTCTCTTCGGGTCTATTGTTCGGTGGCTTGTTTTTGCTGCTTACGGTCACGAGCGCGTTCGGGGTTACGGCAGCAACGATGATCGGGGTCACCGCTGCGATTGGTGTTGTGTTTGCCTATTTCTCGATGGTTGGGCGGCTTGCATTCGCAATCGGCCAGAGTGTCAATGCGCCGCCCAGAGTGGACGATGTTGATCGAAGCCGTCACAACAACGTGAGCTAATCCCCGAATCAGTCGCCGACTTTTCAGTCCAATAATGATCGAATGGTCGGCAGCATATTTGAGAGGTCGAGTCGCTGTCCGGCCACCGCTTGCTAGCTGGTCACCCGCTGCTGCTCGCTTCGGTCACTCTTTGACGTATTTGATGTCGTCGATGTAGAAAGTGACCGGCTTGCCTTGCCCCGCCAGTGACCAGCCGAATCCGGTTTTGATCTGCCGCAGGTCCAGTCCCCGCAAGGGGATGGTCAGTTTATTCCATTCTTTTGTCAGCGTGATCTCTTGGAGTTCTCCCTTGGCGGAGTCTCGATAGGGCTGATTGCCATCGATTACACCGAACAAAAAGTTCACTTTCTCTCCGCCTTCTGCACCACGAGCCCAAAATTGTAATTGTGTTGCCCCAGTTAGATTCGCTCCTCCTGGTTGCTTGCCATCCCAATCTTCGGGCGGCGACTGCCAGAGCACGCCTCCCCAATCGTCGCCGCTGCGGTATTCGGCTTTCAAGCAATGTTCACCGCTGTGTGGCTGGTCGGTGCTGTCTAATTTCAAGTGAATCGCGGTTGTATTTCCCATGTAGCCTGAAGGTGTGTATACGCTTGGCTTGGCGCCATCGCCGTAGACGACATACGGAAGGTTGGCAATTGGCATATTTGTCGAAAGTTTCATCGGGTTGCCTGTATGCAGCGGGACATTGGCGACGGCCGCTCCACCTTGCCCGTCGTAAACGTAGGCGAACAAGCGATACGATCCATCCTGTTTGGGCAGAGTGACGGTAGCGTGATTTCCTGTTGCTTTGACCGCATTCGCAAATGACGATTCTTCGTCCTGACGATCCCCGCCAACGCCAATGGTGCCAGAGTCAGAACGGAGCACCCATTTGATTGTTAATTCGTCTCGTTCGGGGTCGGAGACCTTTACCACCGCGTTTATTTTTTCGCCTGGCTTCAGGCGAGGGTTGCCGTCCAATTCCAGCGACGCAATTTTTGGGCAGAGGTTGGCGGGTGGTGAACCAGTCCAGGCTTCTGACATAGCATCGACCGCCGCCAGACGAGTTCCATCAGGCAACAGCATGCCAAACCAAGTTGCGGTCGTTTCCTGTTTCTGTCCCCATAGAAACGCGTAAGAGCCAAGGCAGGTTGTAGAGTTGTCAATGACATTGGCTTGGTATCCCTTTGCATAGAAATTTCCCTTTGCAGTGCTGCTAAATTCCAAGGGCGATCCCCAGCCAGTTTTGCCAACTTCCCACGGCCCATGGGTTCCATGTTCGGTAACGATGTAAGGTTTTGTGCTGTTTGCGGTGCGGTAGCGTTGGGCGAGCGATTCGATTCCCCCATACGAGTTCACCCCAATGATGTCGATGTGTGGGCAAAAGGTTTCGATGCTGCGAACCTTTTCTGCATTTTCTCCTACCTCTGCGATTACGGTTACCGTTGGATGATTCGGATCGATCCGTTTGATCTCTCTCGCAACATGGTTGATTGCGTACCATACGGATGGATCTGTTCCGGCGGCCTCGGCTTCATTACCAACTCCCCACAGCAACAACGCTGGATGATCTTTGTATTTGTGAACGGCGGCAAGTGATTCCTCGAGTTGTTTAAGCACAGCCGTTTGATCTTGATAATTAAAGCCGTGACGTTGGTGGCCTAGCCATAGACCGGCACAGACCGTTAGACCATGCTGATGCGCGTCGTCTAAAATGCGATCGAGGTCATCAACACCCCAGGTTCGGATTGAGTTGCCTCCCGCCTCAGCAAGCTTCGCCAGTTCGGTGTCGCCACCGACCCCTCGGATGACGTACGGTTTGCCATTGCGAATCAACTTCACACTGCCATCATGTCGCTCAATCGATACTCTTGATTGAGCTCTGGTGATCTGTGGATTGACGAGCAGGTTGATGTAGATCAGCAGCGACAGGCAAAAGTAGGATTTCAGCATTGTAAAGTCTCGGCGTGGGCAGAAGCTAAGGTCCAAGGATGTCAAATAGAGCATATTGAAAAAGGCGTAAGCGGCTTTATTGAGCACGCGAAAACGTTTCAGATTCGCAGACGATTGATTTGATTTTCCCGCTGCGTAAAAACAGTTGACGGCTGGTATCCAAATCGAGTTGCAGACCATCGATCGTACGTTTGTTTCCATCAGCGAATTCGATCGTCACGGTCTCTCGGTCGCCAAATTGATAAATCACTGGCACCTGGCAAAGAGTGAATCCGAACCCGCTCGCCGGCACGGGAATTGTTTGTAATTTGCCATCGATGTCGTAGAGACTTAATACTGCCTGTTCGTCGAGTAGTTCATCGCGATCAAATAAGTTCAACCGGAACCGGACGCATCCATTCTCGAAGTGTGCACCGATTTCGGCAAATCGAGTAAGTACATCTTCTTTGACTTGTCCGGTCATGCCGGGCTGTTTAACGCCAGCATTTTCAGGTGTATGAGAATAGGGGTCGGATGGAAACGCACCGTACTGTGACGGTGTTTTTTCCGCACCGATTCCGCTTCGAATGGATCCGAAAAGTTTACGTAGCGATTTGATCGTTATTTCATCCGCATCTTCGTCAATGGCACGAAAGTAATTTTCCGCGACAGCAAGACCTAGCTTGGACACCATGTGCCAGTAAATTGATCCAAGCCCTTCGTAGGCGAAGAATGTGCCCGAGCGTCCTGTGAATTGCCGGTGGCCAAACAATGAAATGAACAGAGCGTTGAGAGTTGATTTCTCGGCGTTGCAATCAGCTTGATACTCACTTGGTAATGCCTCGAGCGCTGCGTTCAGGTCGGCTGCATTGCGAAAGCCGCCGTTGAAATGAATGCCACCTTGTGAGTCGCGTCGGACGATCTCTTCATTGCCATCTTTTAGGAGTCGCTGCAACAGGATGCTTGACTGCGAATCCTTCGCCTCGATCGCATTTTTTGCGAGGAATCGCGGTAGCTTTCGGTCAGGGTAAAGCAGATAACTGTTCTGGTTTTCCCGATACAGATCACTGCTTCGTAACGCATCGAGCAGCGAGACTGCTTTGCTTGGTGGCAGCAGTCCTGAACTCAGGACGGCAACTTGTCCTTCAAGCATTTCGTGAAGATGTTCGATCTCAATGCCCTCCTCACCCCATTGAAGCAAATTGTAAGCATGGAATAGCCCGTCACTGCGATGGTTGTTTAGGATCGTTGTTTTGAGATGTCTCTTTGCGGTTTTGAAGAACTCGAGGCATTGTTGACGCGAAAGTTGGGCGAATTCTCCACTGGGACCAACTTCATATTGGCGGTTTCGATAGTTGCTACCAGCACGGCCAAGTGCTTCCGTGATTTCGCGGCGTTGTGCAGGCGAGGCTACGGTTCGCTGGGCAGTCGAAGAATCTTGTTGTGCAGAGGTTGGCAGGTGGTCCACCATTGTGGACAAAGTGGTATTGATCTGATTGAAGAACATCTCCACCTCAGTCGAAACATCGAACGTTGCGTCTGTTACTACCGCTAACCAATTTTCTAGGTGGTGGAACCAACGGTACAGATAGCAGGTGGTCACCATGGAAAGCCCGTTGCCAACCAACGCATTATTGGCATCGTTCCACTCTGGACGCTGTGTGTTTAGCCAAATGCCACCATCTGGGATGAAGTTGGAAAGCTTTGTGAGCGATAGAGTTAACAACTTATCGAGTAGCGTTACTCGGTGGATCTCACCGGCTTGATTTTGCAGCAGTTTTCCGTCGACACCCAGTTTCTCTACTCGGGCTGAAATCTCAGCGGACAGATCACCGTCAAAG
>JAYZAR010000284.1:0-13099 GCA_036339635.1 Planctomycetota bacterium
CTGAATCTTGACGCCGAATCTTTACCAGGGATCGATCCTATCGAACAGTTCTTATCCGTTGATCGGAAAGGAAATTGCCAGTATTTCGCGTCGGCGTTGGCCATGATCCTTCGCAGCCAAAGGATCCCGGCACGCATTGTGGTGGGTTATTGCACGGACGAATTCAACGAGCCAGGCCAGCATTATGTAGCCCGTCAGCTGCATGCTCACAGCTGGGTCGAGGCGTTGATCGAACATGACGATTTGATCCAGCGTCGGAATGTCTATGGGCAACCGAAATCCGAGCAGTATTGGCTACGCTTGGATCCCACTCCAATCGGAGGTAGGCGACAGGATTCGGGTGGCGGTGTCGTCCAATATCTTGATGCAGCCCAGAATGCTTGGGATGATTATGTGGTTGATATGGATTCGACGCGGCAACAAGGTGTGGCCTTACAGAGCCGCGTCAACAATCCAATGACGGGATCCTATTCACAACTCGTCGAACAGTTGAGTGCGGTGATTGCGAAACTGCGCTCGGGCGAGCTCGGGGGCGGATCGTTGGCGTCTGGGAACCTGTTCTCATGGCAAGCAGCGGTGGTCGCAGTGATCCTAGCCATGCTGGTCGCGTTGGCCGTCCGAATCCGGCCGCCAAAATGGTTCCGGCGCAGACGGCGTCGGGAAACAAACAGTGAAGTGGAGAGACCCAAAATTGAGTTTTATGCCCTCGCTCTTGACCAACTGGCCCGGGTGGGAATTGATCGCCTGGCAACCCAAACTCCCGAAGAATTGCGGCTAGAGGCCGATAAATTACTCGGTGATGCCACCCAGCCAATCAGCCAACCGTTATCACGCCTCACTTCCATTTTCTATCGCATCAGGTTCGGCATACCACGATTGAGTAATTATCAGCTACCCTCTGGCGATGCATCGGTCGATTCCGCTGAAGCTGAAACTGCTTTGTGCGAATTGACACACGGAATTGACCGCGTCATTGCCGACAATTCCCAATCAAAGTCAGAAGGCACGGAGCGAAACAAGTGATCGTCACGATTGACGGGCCCGCCGGAGCGGGAAAGAGCAGCATTGCCAGGAAAGTTGCCCAACGGCTGGGATTCGAATTCCTCGACACCGGTGCGATGTATCGCGCCGTAACACTCGGCGCCATTCGCGCCCAGATTGCATTCGATGATGTCGATGGATTGGTTGATTTTGCCAATGGCATGCAGTTGAGATGGAAGAATACCCGCATCTTGCTCAACGGAGACGATGTTACGGAAGAAATCCGCTCTCCAATTGTCACCTCGGCCATTCGACATGTTGCCGACCTACCGGCAATCCGCAAGCAGCTTTCCGAAGAGCAAAGGCGGATTGCCAAAGGGCGAGACATCGTTACCGAAGGCCGCGACCAGGGCTCGGAAGTGTTTCCCGATGCCGAATGTAAGATTTTCTTGACGGCATCCTCCCAAGAACGAGCTCGTCGACGCCAGGAACAACTAACCAAAGTTGGCAGACATCTGCCGCTCGAAGATGTACTTCGAGCGCAGGAAGCTCGAGACGAGGAAGATCGTCAGCGTCCGATCGGTTCGCTCCGCCCTGCCGAAGACGCCGTTGTCATCGAAAGCGATGGTATGACACTCGACGAGGTCCTTGAACAAGCCCTGGCGATCGTCGCTCAAAGGCAAGTTTGATATCCATAACGAATCCCCCCCTCGGGATGAAACTCCTGCGTCCCGATGAGGCTTCATAAAAGCTCAATTGCCAAACCGGTAGAGCGAATTGGGACGATTTTTGTTCGCTATGACGCTCTAGACTTGGCAGCGATTTGTCGAATCGCTGCCGGCAAGGCATCGCACTCGAGTTCAAATACCCGTGCGGCCAACGAATCGGCCGTATCCTCCCGCTTCACTTGGCAACTTCTTTGAAGCAAAATCGGACCATTGTCGTAATGATTGTCCACCGAGTGGACGGTACATCCACTAATCTGGACGCCCCGCTCAATCGCAGCTTGGTGCACGTGATGACCGTACATCCCCTGACCACCAAAACTCGGTAGCAGCGAGGGATGAATATTGATCACCCGTCCGTCAAAATCATCGGGGATCACAACGTGCTTGAGGTATCCAGCCATCACAACCAAACGAGTTTCGCATTCCCGACAAGGGCCGAACATCGCTTCGGTGTATTGACTCGGCTGGGGATACTTCGATTTTAAGACGACCCGAGTCTCAATCCCTGCATCACGCGCAATCTCTACACCGCGCACCTTGGACGAGGTGCTGATGACTAACCGAATCTCGATCGGAAGGCCATGTTCGTCTCGATGCTTGATCAGATTCGCCAGTGATCGACCACCACCGCTTAGGAAAACGGCGATCGGCAGCGGAGATGCATTCATGTTTGGTCATTCGCTTTTTTGAACATAGACATGTCCGTAGTCAGTTTCGACAGGATCAGATCCGGCGATCGCCAACGAATCCAACCGATCAGCCAACGTCTCTTTGCAGATCAACTCGCGATGCTCTTGGATCACCTGCTCCAGGTCGTCATGCTCACTCGTCACTGCGACGATAATCCGATCGGTGTATTGACAATTAATTTCTTTCCGCTGATTTTGAATTGTTCGAATCAGATCTTTGGCGATCCCTTCGCGACGCAGTTCGTCCGTCACTTCTGTATTGAGCACGACGACACATCCGGTTCCTTGTGCGGCCGCCCAACCTTCACGCGCCTGCAATCGAACTTCAATGTCACCCGCATCCAGAGACAGCGGCCCATCGGCTAGCTGAATCGTTACCGCGCCGTCACGCTTTAACTGCTGCAACAATTCATTGCCATCGGCTTGTTGTAACGCTTTCTTGACCGCCGGTACCTGCTTACCCACCTTGGGACCAAGCCGTTTAAAGTTCGGAACCACGATATACTGCACGTAGTGATCACCATCGGTGGTGTACTCCACCGTTTTGACATTCAACTCCTCACGAACCAATTCATCGTGATTTTTCAGCCAATCGATGCGTTGATCATCGGTCAGCACAACCTCGACTCGGGAAAGGGGCAGGCGAACCTTGAGCTTTGCTTCAGCGCGAGCGGCCCGCCCCAGTGATGCGATTTCACGTAGCAGCTTCATCGATTCGGAAAGCTCCTCATCGACACGATCTTCGACCGTTGTCGGGTAATCCGTCAGATGCACGCTTGCCAAAGCTGTTTGTCGAAATGGCTCACTGAGACGCTGCCAGAGATAATCCGATAGGAACGGCACAAAGGGAGCAATCAGTTTGCTGACCTGCAGTAAGGTCTCGTACAACGTCCAATAGGCGTCGTGCTTATCTTGAGCATTGATGTCGCTAGCCCAAAATCGATCCCGACTGCGGCGCACGTACCAGTTACTCAAGCCGTCGACCAAGGTGGTGATCGCTTGGCACGCGTTGTAATTGTCATAGCGGTCCATTCTTTCGGTAACCTGTTTGGCGCACCGATTCAGTTCGGACAATATCCAACGGTCGATTTCACTACCCTGACTGGCCTCTCGATAGGTCGGTGCGGACGCTAGACTCGCAGGGCTTAACTGTTCGTCGGCTGCACTGGCGGTGGTCGGATCAAACCCGTCGATCTCTGCGTAGATCATAAAGAAGCTCGCAACATTCCATAGCCGCAACAGAAATTCCGGAATCGATTCTTTGATAGATTGTTCGCGATACCGGATCGCGGTCCACGGCGGTTGTCCGGCGAAGAAGAACCAGCGTAATGCATCGGCACCATACTTATCAAAAATTTCAGCCGGCTCGCGGTAATTCCGCAGCATCTTACTCATCTTGTTGCCGTCCTCGCCCAACATCAATCCTAGTACGATGCAATTGCGGAACGGATGCGGATAATCCTGCGCCGGCAATTTGTCCGGAGCGTTTACCTCGTGCGAACCAGATTCGCTCCGCTCCGCTCCCTCTCCGAACAGCATCGTGCTGATCGCCAATTGGCTATAGAACCAACCGCGAGTTTGGTCGAGCGCCTCGCTGATGAAATCAGCGGGAAATTGATCATGGAAAGCATCATCATTTTGGTGCGGCCATCCCCACTGGGCGAATGGCATGGCGCCACTGTCGTACCAGCAATCGATGACTTCGGTAACACGTTCCATACGTGCTCCCTCGGTAAAGGGCGAATCGTAGGTGATTGCGTCGATATAGGGCTTGTGAACGCGGAGATCATCGACGAGTTCTGGGTTGGCTGCTTTCGCCGCTCTCCAAACTTCCGTTCCAGTCATGCCAGGCTTGGCGAGCAGTTCGTCGTAGCTGGCGACCGCTTCCATTTTTCCCGTTTCTTGGCACACCCAGATCGGCAATGGGGTACCCCAATAGCGCTCACGTGAAAGTGCCCAGTCGACATTCGATTCCAGGAAATTACCGAAACGACCATCTCGGATATGCTCCGGAGACCATCCGATCTTGGAATTATTCTCGAGCAACAAATCACGAAACTTCGTAGTGCGGATAAACCAACTACGACGTGGGTATTGAATCAGAGGATCTTCACTCGCACGCCAACAGAATGGGTACTCGTGCAGATACTGCTCTTGATGCAGGAGAATGCCTCGTTCTTTTAGGATGCGGGTAAGAGGCTTGTCCGCGTCTTTGACCCAAGTGCCTTTCATTTCCGCAAATTCGTCCGTGAATTTTCCATCTGGCCCAACTGCGTAGAGCAACTCGGGTTGATCCCCCTCGACGAAGCGTTGCTTTTCGGCGACCAGAACTTCATGATCCACTTCACCGAAAGCGGGGGATTGGTGAACCAAGCCGCTCCCTGAATCGGTGGTCACAAAATCGGCGGGGATGACGCGCCAATACTTGTGTTGTTGGCTTCCATCAATCAGTTGCCCAACCGGATCTCCGGTTGATTCGCGGTAATCAGAAAACGGCGGCTCATACCGCTGCCCGATTAATGATTCAGCCGTAACCTCCTCCACTATCGTCAACGTTTGTTTTAGCTTTCCGGCGATCGTTTCAACTAACGCCTTTGCCATCACCAATTCACGTCCGGACTCGTCACTTACCACACAGTAGTCAATGCTCGTCGGATGGACGGCCGCATACATGTTGCTGGGCAAGGTCCAAGGAGTAGTCGTCCAGACAACGAGCGAACGATGGGGGTGATCAATCAAGGGGAACAAAACATAGACGCTCGGATCAGCGACTTCGCGATAACCCTGACCAACTTCACCAGATGAAAGGGCCGTGCCTCCCTGAGCCCACCACCAAACGATCTTGTGACCTTGGTAAAGCAAGCCACGATCGAAAAGGTTCTTCAAACTCCACCAAACACTTTCCAAATAAGATTGGTGGTAAGTCACATAGGCCTGTTGCAGATCGACCCAAAAACCAAGCCGTCGAGTTAGCTCCTGCCATTCCTGCATGTACCGCCATACGCTCTGCTGGCATTTTTGGATGAAGGGTTCCTCGCCGTATGCTTCGATCTCCTCTTTGCTGTGAATGCCAAGTTGCTTCCCAACCTCGACTTCCACTGGCAACCCATGGGTATCCCAACCCGCCTTGCGAACACAGCGGTATCCTCGCATTGTTTTGTAACGGGGAAACACATCCTTGATACTCCGTGTCAGGCAATGTCCGGGGTGTGGCATTCCGTTAGCGGTGGGGGGTCCCTCGAAGAAAACAAATGAGGGTCCCGATTCCCGCCGTTTGAGCGACTGGTGATAGATATCCTGGTCGTCCCAAAACTGGAGTATTTCTTGCTCAAGCGCCGGAAAACTGGGACTGCTTGGCATCGCTCGAAGCGGACTGACGGAGGAAGACATAAGCGAGTTAAATTGGGGTAAATCGGCCGTGATTTGTCAAATATAAGACGACATCGCACATGCCAGCTGCATGCCGCGGGCAATGTTGTCGTCCTGTCAGGGGTAGCGGCAAAAGGCCCTGCGGTCACCGATCTGGTCCCGATTTGACACCATCTCATTGCGACGCCACCCAAACTTCCCGCTGATTGTAAGGTCCAAAGGCCAAAAGGTCCGCGCCCAGTCGTCATAGCAAGCAGCGGCAGGAAGATTTTTTTGCTTCGCCGGTTCGCGCCGGCCAACGATTGATCAAAGATAATTCCCTGGATGACAGCTCCACCCAAGTGATCAATTGACGCTCAGTGGTTTCATGGACGCTAGATCAACGACAGAAATGAAGTCGCCGCAACGCGTGCTGACTACTAAAAACCATAACTCGGCAGCCCAGCGGTCACAATTAACCTGGATTGCGATCGTGGCAATGGCGGCCATGGGATTGGCTTGGCTAAACGCCCCACCGTGGGTCATCACGCTTGTAATCATTCCCTTGGCGATCAAGGCAGCCTACCAAATCAACCGCGAAAACGAACGACAAGAGGAGCAGTACCTGAACTTGTTCCGGGATGCGGATTCCGCCGTTCGTAGCTGGCAGGAACGCTGGCAAAATCTACAGAAAGAAGCCGAACAAACCATCACCGTGATTTCTCGCATGCGGGACGGCGTGGTTCTGCTGAATCAAAGTTCCGAGATTCTGCTCCTTAATCCCGCTGCAAACTACTTACTGAACCTCGGTAGCGGCCGGATTCACAAGGGCCGAATATTCCAAGAGTTGGTCAGAATTCCAGCTTTGAATGACGCGGTCGATGCATCGAGCAACGGAAAAAGCCCACAAAAAATATTGGTCGAAGTCGTCACCGATGATTCAATACGACCAATTAAAGCCCGTGTGGATTGCTTCCCCTATGCTGGAAATAATAACTTGTTGATCACTCTCCGGGATGAAACCGAGACAAAACGAATCGAAGAAATCCGGCGCGAGTTTGTCGCCAACATTTCTCACGAGCTTAAAACACCACTGGCTGCAATCAAAGGATACGCCGAAACAGTGGAGCTGGCGATTAAAGACGACCCCAAAGCGGCAGCCTACTTCTTGGCTCAAATACAAACCCAATGCAAACGCTTGGAGCGACTGATCGCAGACATGATGCAGTTAGCACGAGCCCAATCGGGTCGCAGCCAAATGCGAATTACCGATATCTGCTTATCACAGGTGATCGCCGAGGCCATTAATTCAAATGCACCAGTCGCTGAAACGAATGAAATTGAGTTAATCGTTGACCTGCCTGCGACGGACGTCGTCCTAAAAGCTGATCACGAAGCGATTCTCACAATCGCCAATAATTTGATCAGCAACGCGATCCGGTACACCCCACAAAAAGGCGAGATTAAAGTTTCGTACCGCCTTGAAGAAACTTTCTGTACCGTCGTCGTCAAAGACACAGGAGTCGGGATTGCGGAGTCCGACCAAAAACGAATTTTCGAGCGTTTTTACCGAGTCGAGAAAAGCCGGAGTACGGATGACGGAGGCACCGGAATCGGCCTCTCAGTCGTCAAGAACCTCGCCGAAGCGCTCGGGGGCGAAGTCACCGTTACCAGCCAACCCGGGAGTGGATCGACCTTTGAAGTCCGCCTACCGCGTAGTACTAACCAAGGTGGCCCGAACCAACGCTGAACGACAAATTCACGAAACATTCACTATTTTAGGCCCTGATTTAAGGCTGCATCCAATCGAGTTTTTCACTGCGATTTGCAATAATAAGGCGTCGATATTTTAAAATTGTTCGCATCACGTGGTGCCGCAGTAACCTCGACGCTTCATCGTCAACCAAGACACGGGCATGACAAACACAAAAGTACTAGTCGTTGAGGATTATCGCCCGCTGGCCGAAACGCTTGAATATCAGTTGGAGCGAGCCGGATACGAAGTCACACGCGCAGAAGACGGGCAAGATGCGTTGAAGCAGGCAAAACTCATCCTGCCCGATGTCATCATTTTGGACGTTGATCTGCCGATCCTCAACGGAATTGAAGTCTGCAAACATCTGCGGAATCATCCGTCCACCAAAAACATCTTGATCCTCATGCTCAGTGCCATGGGTGAAGAGTCAGACCAGGTCGTTGGGTTTGCGATGGGCGCCGATGATTATGTCGTCAAACCGGTCGAAAGTTACAAGGTATTGCTACAGCGACTCAAGGCATTGCTGCGGAGACGTGAGCCAGCCTTCGAAGACAATGAGCAAATCAGCCATCGTGGCATCGTCGTAGATCGACGCAGATTTGTCGCATCGATTAACGATGAAGCGTTGAAGTTGACCAAAAGTGAATTCAAGCTGCTCGAATGCTTCATCCGGCAACCGGGACGCGCCTTCAGTCGAGCAGAACTGGTGGAAGCAGCCCTAGGCGAGGACACGATGGTGCTGGACCGAACCATTGACGTCCATATTCGAGCGCTCCGCAAGAAAATGGGAAGTACTGCGGACCTTATTGAGACGGTGCGTGGAGTGGGCTACCGGTTCAACGACTAAATTGCAGCCCGCATAACCCGAACCGCCTATTTTTCCTGATCGGGTGACACTGATACCGCCGATCTGATTCCAGCGATGCAAATCACGCGTTTGATCGGTGGAATGCGATGACTGAAAATCCACGACCGCTCACACCTGAGGAAGTCATCCGAGCGATGGCCCCAACGGAACTACAAGAATTACTGCGGAATCTCGCCCTCGAGGCAAGCCTTGCGAACGCATACCGTCTGCGACACCTGGTCCTGGAACTCGACAGTTTTGAAGCAGCCATCGAACAGATCGGGGGCCTGCATCAATGAACAAAGCTGCCTTACGGGCAAGCTGAGATTGCATGGCCATTCAAATGATTTTCTAAAAAAGAGGCTCCGCTTCTAGTTGAAGCGGAGCCTTCAGATTCGCTACTCGAGTTGGCCAATGCAGCCTACTTCAGGATCTTTGCCAAGTCTTTCATGACCGAGTCGACATTTAGGTCGTCGGCATTCACGACAGCGTGGCTCGCTTTAACACCCAGATCGCTGGCGAGTGTGACGGTGATATCAGCCTTTGCGTTGATTCCGTAGTTGTCTGGACCATTCTCGAATTCGTTTGGAACGACAAACGGAACGTTCTTCGTTTTGCTCTTTTTGGCGAAAGATTTGGCCGATGCTGCCAGATCTTCTTTATCTTCGCCGAGTAGGTTAACGAAAACTCGCAGGTTGGAGGATTCGTTTTTCTCGACGGCTTTATCGAGCTGTCGAACCAACTCAGCCACTTTTGGATCGGTCGAGCGCGTGAACACAATAACCTGAGGGCGGGCGCCATTGCGGCATCGGTAACAGAGGTTTTGACCTTCGTCGATTCCGTCTTTGTCCGCACCAGCGATTTTGGTCACGTAGAACGCGCCGAGACTATCACCCGTTTGCGGGCCGCTCTTAACGTCTTCAGCCGCAACGTTGCCAGCGATCGCTGCTGCGACCACGAATCCGAGGCTCATGACAAACAAATTTTTCACGATGTTTCCTATTGGGGAGGGAAAGTAAGGTGGGCAGTCGCCCGCCGCGGCGTTTGGCGTCCGCGCGAGGCCACCGGCCGCAGTTCAGCAAGTGAAGACACCATTGAGATAGGCATCCTTCGACTTCGTGGTATGCTACGCCTAGATGACCCGTTTGAAAACCGTTCCGCCATCACGGGATTCACGATCCTAGATTATCACTCCCAGTGATCGCTCAGTAAATAAGTGGAAAGGGAGAATCGGTTGCGAAGTTTAAGATTTGGAAGACAGTTGGCAGCCAGCGTCGGATGCATCGTCTTGCTGGCGTTCTTACCCCTCGGCTTTAGCCAAGACGAGAACCAAGCAACCAAGATTCCGGCAGCAAACCGGCCGAGCCCCAAATCGAGTGGAGCCACACTGAGCGGCCCTCAACTAAATGTGCCTGGGAAGAATGATCCTGGCCACGCCGCCCCTGAGCGAACCCGTGTTCCGGGGCCTGAGATCGACCGTTCACCAGTCGATTTAGCAATTTCACCGGATGAAAGATGGCTAGTAACCGCCAACCAGACAGCAGGTACGGTTTCATTGATTGACATCGAATTGGCGGAAGTGGTTGACGAGATTTACTGTGGGGGCCATCTCGCCGATCTGCACTTCACCCCCTCAGGAAATCAGATTGTCGTCACGGCGGCCTGGTCGGGAGAGCTCCATCTATTAGAAATCAAACAAGGCGAATTGAAGCATTTGGCGGCAATCCGGGTTGGAATGGAACCCCATGGAATCGCGATCTCCCCAGACGGCAAGCACGCCTACGTTGGTTTGACCGCCGCAGCCGAGGTGGCTGAGATCGACCTCGAAGCAAAACGGGTCAATCGGCGGATTCCTGTTGGTAAATGGCCCCGCTATTTGACACTTTCGCCCGATGGACGCCGGTTGGCTGTGGGCAACGGCGGTGAAAGCAATATCGAAGTTTTGGATGTGGAATCGGGCGAAAGTTTGTACCGGGAACCATTGGCCAATGGCACCAACCTGGGGCAGATGCGGACGAGCGATGACGGGAAATACGCCTACTTCACCTGGATGGTTTACCGCACGAATCCAATCACCATCGGCAACATTCGCCGCGGTTGGGTTTTGGCGAGTCGAGTCGGCCGGGTTCGCCTGGACGGGTCTTCCTATCGTGAAGCGATCTCGTTGGATGTGCCGGGCATGGCTGTTTCCGATCCCCATGATTTGGAATTTACATCCAACGGTGAACGTTTAGTCGTCACCGCCTCGGGAACCCACGAACTGCTGACCTACCGACTGCCTGATTTGCCCTTTGTCTCCCAGGGTGGCCCGGGAGATTTGATCGATCGCGATCTGCAGCGTGACCGAGAGCGATTTGATCGAATTGAGGTGGGTGGACGCCCCCTCGGACTTAAAATTGCCAAGGATAATCGAACGGCCTACGTTGCTAACTACTTGAAAAATTCAATACAAGTTGTCGATCTGGAAGCAAAGAAAATCGTCCATGAGATCAAACTGGGGGGGCCGGAAACGCTGACGCTGGCTCGCCGCGGCATGGAGATCTTTTATGACGGAGAACGGAGTTTGGATCAGTGGTACAGCTGCCATACATGCCATCAGGACGGGGGTACCAACGCCCGCCCCATGGACACCATGAACGACGGTACTGAGATGACCTTGAAAACGGTGCTGCCACTCTACAACATCATCGAGACATCCCCGTGGACATGGCACGGATGGCAACAGAACTTGACTGATGCCATGGAAAAATCGATCACCACGACAATGCAAGGTAAGCTCCCCAGCGAGGACGACAAACGGGCTCTGATTGCTTATTTGGCGACCCTCCGCCCACCTCCCAATCCTTTTCTTGGAACGAACGGTAAACTCTCAGACGCAGCGTTACGGGGCAAAAAAGTCTTTTACAGCACGCAAGCTGGGTGCGCAGATTGCCACAACGGTCCCCTGTACAGCGATGGCAGAATCCATGATGTCGGGTTGGGCTCCGACCAGGATGCCTACAAGGGCTATAACACCCCTTCTCTGATCGGCACCTACCGCAAAGTCCGTTGGCTACACAGCGGTCGCGCCCGTGATTTGAATCGTGTGGTTACCGACCTCCACCGTCCCGAACTCGTCAATGGTGAAGGGAAGTTGACCGAACAACAGGCCGCCGATCTGATCGAATTTCTCAAATCACTCTAACGTTCGTCAAGCGGGATCCGGGGAGTGCTTTCAAGCCGCAACCCGCGGCGCAATCAAGCCTTTCATATGGTGGTCGAAACGAGGCGTTGCCGTTATGGTGTTGGCTTTCTGGCCCCGTTGCCCGCGTGAATGAATCATGGCTGACTGGTACGACCACCCACAATACTTCGACATGGTATTCCGCGATGAAACCGCGGACGAAGTGAAGTTTTTTGAAGCGGCCTTCGAGAAATTTGCAAAACGCAAGATTCGTCGACTTCTTGAACCAGGGTGTGGCAGCGGCCGATTAGTCGCAGCAATGGCCGCCCGCGGATACCAAGTCACCGGACTAGATCTCAGCCAATCGATGCTCGATTACCTGCGCCGAAGGTTACAACGCCGCTCGCTCAAGTCCGATTTGGTGCTTGGCGACATGACAAAGATGGAATTCGCCAAACCATTCGACGCTGCGTTTTGCACGTTCAACACTTTTCGTCACTTGATGAAGGAAGAACAAGCTGTTTCGCACCTTCGCAGTGTGGCAGCCAATGTAAAGCCTGGCGGACTTTACATTTTAGGATTCCACCTGATCCCCTCTGACGCCGATCCAGAATGTACCGAACGCTGGCATGCGAGCCATGGTGGCACGAACGTGAATGTGACCTTGAAGGTCATCGGATACAACAAACGAAAACGCGAAGAGATGATCCGCGTAACGGTAAAAGCTGAGAAACGTTCGGGGAAAATCGAGCGAATTCGCAGTGAATTTCCGTTGAGAGTTTACACGCCAGCCCAAGGCAAGAAATTGCTCGCGAGCGTCGACGACGTCTGGGAAATCGCCTCTATATACGACTTTGACTACGATCTCGATGAACCGAGAAAATTTGATAACGATCTAACCGATGCCGTCTTCATTTTACGTCGTCGAGCTTAAATCGCGGCTAAAAGACAGATCTCATAGCAAGTTCACGGCCGGCTCGATCAAATTGCATCGACCAGGCCAACCCAACAAACAGGGATCTCCGCAAAAGGCGAAGCCAACCGAGAAAATGATCGGGGTGATCTCTAAAATGTCGCGACCCAACGGATCGCCAGCACATCGGTATCCGGTCTCGCTGCGGAAAAACGCCAATGTTCGTGATTCACCATCAAACGACTACCAGCAATCGAATTGCTACTGACGCCCCAAGTGAATCTTCGAATCCCATCGCCACCGTTAAAATCGCGATGCTCCAGCGTATCGTAGCGACAGAGAAACCTGAAATTGGGATTTTCGCAGAGCAGCACATCTAACTCCGTCACGGTTCCGTACGCGATTTGCCGGATTGGAAAATTCGAATCATTTCGACGGATCGCATATTCACAATGCAAGCGAATTTGGTCATCGAGAATTCGCAAGGTGCTATCGATTCCGGTCAAATGAAAGTTCAGCGGGTTCGCTCCCTCATCCTGCATTTGGCCTGACATCCAAGATCCACCAACCTGCAGCCAATCGTTCCCGACCGTTGCCCGAGATCCGAACGCTAGGTTTGAATTGTTGTCGGTGTAAGCGCGACTTGGGGTAAACCGGACCCCCGGCCCTCCCCC
>JAYZAR010000285.1:0-7680 GCA_036339635.1 Planctomycetota bacterium
ACACTTTCCTTTCCAAGCTCCAGGAGACATCGACAAAGAAGTGAACGAAGAAAATTGGATGCAGATCGACTCCGACGCCTACATCGAGATGTTGGAAAATTTGGACACGGAGGTGGGGCGAATCCTTGATTCACTTGATGCGAAAGAGCTTACCAAAAACACCCTGGTTGTCTTCGCCTCCGATAACGGTGGATTCGAAGGTGCCTCCTATATGGGAGCACTTCGAGGAGCCAAAGGAAGCACTCTTGAGGGCGGTATTCGAGTTCCGATGATTGCAAGATGGCCTGGAAAAATCGAAGCAGGGATCATAAGTAAACAAGTCTGCGCGTCCTTCGACCTTACCTATTCGTTCCTCAGGATTGCCGGTGTAAAAACCAACGAAATTCTGCTCGACGGTATCGACATAATCGAGCATTTAACTTCAAACGCGAACGATTTTCCTCGGACCTTATTTTGGCGCGGACGGCGTGGCGAACGGACCTGGACTGCAATTCGCGATGGAGATCACAAAATGGTTACCAAGTATGAAGATGGCAAGCAGCAAGCATGGCTTTATGACTTGTCACACGATGAGGGCGAGGCAAATGATTTACGAGAACGAATGCCAGGCGAATTCCAACGGTTGGTTGGCCTGCTGCAGGGATGGGAGAAAGAAGTCTCTCCCGCTCGTTAGCTTGGGAGCGTCCTATTCGATAGCTTATCTCCGGGAGACGCCTAAACACTCCCAAGTTATCCCCGAACGTCTAAAAAGCCGAACGACTAAAAAGCCGTGAGATTCACCCCGCTCTTGCAGCCTCGCAGCACAACCATGCTCCATCATTTCCGCCTGATCGCGAAATTGCAAAATCTTCTCACAACACCTCAATCGCGCTATCGATTCATAGATTCAGCTTGGCGTTAACAGATACTTGTCTGCTTCCGCTTTTTATCGCATTCGCGCCGCCTCTATCTCGATCACAACACTCTACAGGTCACAACCTTGTACCGCACATCGATGCGTTCCATCTGCACCATTGCACACAAGTCAGATTGCCGCCCGCTAGCATTGACACTGCAAGTGGATGATGGACCTTATTTTCGATTTTTCAAAAAAACGTCGATGGCAGCCATTGCTTGTGCCGAAGGACGTTCGGATGGGTGAACCGTCGCTGCCGTGTCAATGATTTGCAATGCTCGCTCAATGGCACCGACAAGCGTTTGATCGGCGTTTTGCCTCGCGGTCAGAAGTTCAGGTTTGACATTGACGGCTAAGTTGCCAAACATCGCCAACGTTGTGGCGGCATTCGCTCGCACCCAAACACTTTCATCACTTAACCGAGCTGCGATCACTTTCATGGACTGCAGATCGAAGTGATCCAGTTCTGCCAGCTCTGCACAAGCCAACCCCCGCACGTCTGGCGAAGAACTAGCGAGCCCCATTCGACATCGAGCCTTCATCTCGGACAAACCGATCACACTCAAATTTGCGGGCAACTGCAATTCCGTTAACTGGATAGGGCCTCCCACAAATACATACATCCTCGGATAGGTCGGCCGTAAGTCTTGCCCATTATCATGTCTGCCAAGATGAGCTGCGATACCACCGACGAGCTGCAGCTTCCACTGAAAAACGAACTCGTTGGATTGATCGAAACTCGCCGTCTTGCCAGGGGCAGGACAGAGGACGACCTCTCGGCGACTCGCTTCGACCTTTGCGAATTCTTCGAGTGCAGAATTGAGCCCGATCGAATCTCCTCGATAAAAAAATTGCTCATGACCATTTGCCCACCAGCGGTAGACGCGATGCGTATCGTTGACAACTGCCAAGATACCGGGTCGATGAACGTAATTAGCGGGATTGACTGGTCCATTACCATACTCCTCTTCGCCAGCCCCCAGGACGCAATGGGGTACAAACCAAGCAAGTAAAACGGCAATTCCAATCAAAGATGTGCGATGCATAACCGCGAGAGTTTACCAAATCCATGAATGATTGGCCGGACCAATGTGATTTACATGGCCGAGAGAAACAGCACGGCGATGAACATCAGCCCCGGGGTCGGAATCCCAAGCGTCAGCATAAACCCCTCGTGTCAGCAAATCCGAAGCCTCGACTACGAAAACCCGCTCCGACAGCAACAAGCGAAGCTATGATAGACGCCAGTCCCACCAACAATCTCCCCACCTGTTACCCTGAGCTTCGCATGTATCGCCTGGCTTTTTCTCTGCTACTCCTCACCCCTTTGCAACTCACCGCACAGCAACCTGAACTCCGCTGGTGGAAGGGCAACCTGCACACACATTCGCTTTGGAGCGACGGCGACGAATTCCCTGAAATGATCGCCGATTGGTACCGGCAACGTGGTTACAACTTTCTCGCATTGACAGACCACAATGTCCTCAGTGAGGGGATACGTTGGATGTCGCTGAAGAGTATTGTTTCCCGCAGCGACGACAAAATCCTGGACCGTTATAAAGAGCGTTTTGGAGAAGCATGGGTCGAATCTCGAACGAATGAAGGCGACCGACAAATCCGCTTAAAACCATTAAGCGAATATCGCGCGTTGCTTGAACAAAACGATCAATTCATCTTGATCCCTGCCGAAGAGATCAGCGACCGAGCTGAGGGCAAGCCGGTTCACATCAATGCAACCAATCTTGCGGAGGTCATTCAGCCGGCCGGTGGCATCACCGTTCGAGAGGCAATGCAAAATAATTTGCGAGCCATTTTGGAACATGAAAAACAGCATGGTCGTGAAGTATTGCCGCATATCAATCACCCGAACTTCGGCTATGCAATCACCGCAGCGGATCTTGCGGCGGTCGTGTCAGAACAGTTCTTCGAAGTCTACAACGGGCACCCGACGGTAAATCAACTTGGTGACGCCAACCATCCTAGTATCGAAAGAATGTGGGACCTCGCCAATGCAATCCGCAGAACAGAATTGCAGGTCCCACCTCTGATGGGCATCGCGACCGACGACAGCCACGAATATCACGGAAAGCCAGGCTCACGCCCTGGGCGTGGTTGGATCATGGTGCGAAGCCGATACCTGACGCCTGAACGCTTAATCCAAGCGATCAAGCGAGGTGATTTCTATGCCTCCAGCGGCGTCGTGTTGGATGACGTGACCTACAAAAAAGAAACCAAGACCTTGAAATTGGCGATTAATCCTCAACCCAAGGCGACCTACAACACACAATTCATCGCAACGCTGCGTCAAGCACCGGAGGGCTCGGATCCGATTGGCCAAGTCGTTGCAACGGCAGACGGCCTGAACCCGGAATACCGCTTAACCGGGAACGAACTTTACGTTCGCGCCGTTGTTAACAGCAGCCTACCACACAACGACCCGAGCTTTACAAACCAAGTTCGCCAAGCATGGACGCAACCGGTTGGCTGGGAGTAATTTTGAAGAATGAAACGTGACAGCCTGCAACTGACGCACGCAACAAACTCCACGACCTTGGGCTTGATGTGCTCGAAGGCTGCCCAAAAATAAACATCATGCCTGAAGGGCCAGCAAAACCACGCAACTGCTTGTCGCGTGGGCCGTCTCGCCTGCTGGTTTCAGGATCCAGACGGACTTAGGCGTCACTCCGCCGACCGAACGAACTCCTCAATCCGTTGGCGGATCTGATCACGAACACGGCGGAACATAGCGAGCTTTTCTTCGTCTGATCCCTCGGCCTCTGCAGGATCGTCAAAAGGCCAATGCACCGAACCAACGGCTGCTGGCAACGCCGGGCAGGCTTCTTTTGCCGAATCGCACACGGTGACAACGAGATCCCAAGCCTGATCTGCCAGCGGCTCAACTGACTTGCTTTGCGCGTTCGAAAGATCCTCGTTCAATTCACTCATTGCTTGAATCGCCAACGGATGCACATAACCGGCCGGCCGTGACCCGGCGGATTGGGCTTCCCACTGCGATTCACCAATTCGGTTCCACAACGCCTCGGCCATTTGGCTGCGACAGGAATTGCCAGTGCAGAGAATCAAGACACGTTTCGTCATCAGCGGACTCCTGAGCGGGATTCAGTTACAATTCGCTTATTGTTGACCAATCAATTGTCCCCGAGAAGGACTAACTGTGCGACGTTTATTACTGTTCCCATTGCTATTGCTTTTTGCCCCGTCGACAGTAGTTTGGAGCCAATCGCTCGAACAGCGTCAAGCTTGGTTTGAGCAAGCATTTCCATCGTTAATCGAAACCTACCACTGGCTTCACGCCCATCCGGAGGTCTCATTTCAGGAAGAAGAGACGGCAGCCTTGGTGGCTAAAACCTGGCGTGAGCAGGGCTTTGAAGTCACGACCGATGTTGGCGGGCATGGTGTCGTGGGACTGCTCCGTAATGGGGACGGACCAACCGTCATGCTGCGTTGTGACTTGGACGCGTTGCCGGTCACCGAACAAACACAGTTGCCTTATGCCTCAACGCAAAAGATCATCTTGCCCAGCGGTGGATCCACCGGGGTGATGCATGCGTGTGGCCACGATGTCCACATAACCAATTTACTCGCAACTTCATCTTACCTTGCGAACCACCGTTCGGCTTGGTCGGGCGCCCTAATGGTGATTGGCCAACCAGCTGAAGAACGAGGTGCCGGTGCACGTGCGATGCTCCAAGATGGACTGTTTCGCCGTTTTCCAAAGCCGGATTTTGCGCTGGCACTGCACGTCAGTGGTGACCGACAGGCCGGTACGATCGGGTTGCTACCCGGATTTGCGTTAGCCAACGTGGACAGCGTCGACATCATCGTCAAAGGTCGCGGCGGACACGGCTCACAACCGCACACCACCATTGACCCGATCGTACAAGCAGCTCATTTAATCGTCGCTTTGCAAACCATCGTCAGTCGCGAGGTCAAACCGATCGATCCAGCAGTGGTCACCGTGGGAGCGATCAATGGTGGAACCAAACACAATATCATTGGCAATGAATGCCATCTGCAACTAACTGTACGGAGCTATGCCGATGACGTGCGAGCCGCCTTGCTGGCCGCGATCCAACGTAAGGCCAATGCGGTCGCCGACAGTTTCGGAGCCCCGAAGCCTAACATCGAAATCAGCCAAGGCACTCCTTCGCTTCGCAACAATCCAGAGCTAACCGCACGAATGGAGAAGCTTTTTGCCGCCACCATCGGCGCGGACAATGTCGCCCGCGATGAACCCTCCATGGGTGGTGAAGACTTCAGTCGATACGGCCGCGCGGGTGTTCCCATCTTGATGTATCGGTTGGGCAGCGTCAGTGAAAAGCGACTCAATCGTTTCAAAGAATTGGGCGTCCCGCCGCCTTCACTGCACAGCAGTCAGTACTATCCTGATATCGAACCGACCCTGCAGACCGGATTCCTGACCATGTCAGCCGCAGCACTCGAATTACTTGCTAAATAGCGGCTCAGAATCTCGATAAACCAAATACGCGGCCGGCGGTGGCATGCAAATCACTTCGATCTCAAAGGGTTTTCCCGTCGGATCGAATCAAGCCTGCCAAACACATTGTAAAAAAGCTTTGTCAGCCAGCTGAAATGGGTCATGTTCACCCGCGACTGATTCTCCAAAACGCGATCCAATTGCTGGGAAAATGCGGTCGGTCAGGCCGAGTCCAAAACCTCTTTGACATTGAGCAGGAATACTTGCCGACCTCCATCGTGAGGACTGTCAATCGCCACGGAAGTTCCATCATCACTGCTCCGCGGATGGGTGTCACACCGCCATTCTCCTCGATAGGCAGGTGGCGACGGAAAATGTCCCAAATCGACCCTTCGATCGCTGGGGACGTGGTACAAGAAAACCGTTTGACGTGACGTTTCTCGATCGGGATAGGTATCGTTCAGGATCCAGTCTTCGTAGGGAGGCGGCAAGTAGGTGTTGTGACCGTTGGTCGGCATTTTGCCGTGACCGACGGCGGATACATCCCTTGTCTGATCGGTGAAACAATAAAAACCTGGTGGCATTCCGGCTGGCTTGGTCCACATGGTGACCTCACGATCGTTCTTCCAGATGAAGTGTGAGGTGAAACCACTTGGGTCGAGAACGTAACGGTCGGACCCATCAAGATTGGCGGTAATCATGCGAGTCACAAAGCCACCGTGGAATTGCCTTGTCTGAGGATCAAACTTGGGTCGATACCGATGGAGCACGATGAATCGATTTCCTTGCGGATTGATCAGCAGGTGATTGAAGTAATGCCACGCTTCGGAATGCCGACTACCGTCCGGCCAGGGGATGTCCGCGACATCGGCTAACGACATGATTAACTTCGATTCACCGGTCGCTAAATCGACACGCCAAATTCCTGAATCCCGCGGCGCCCGATTTGAGACATGAGGATCGGACAGACCGTCATACCCATACCCGGGACGCAGATTATCAATACGACGAAAATCAACTGACAAACCGTATCGACCATCCGACGTGATTGTATAAATCGGACGGTCAATCGTTCGCATACTCCCATCCTCCTGCTGGCGTATCCGGCAGACAAATCGGTCAGCTTGCCGATCGTTCCAGAGAATCGCCTTTCCCTCGGCGCCAACCCATTGCAACATGCAACCCTGTTGCCATCCCCAGGCACTCGAAGTGCCGATTTCATGCCAGGCATCGTTGTCGGCCGTATCGACAAAACCAACTTTGATCGTATCATCGCCGGTCGGTCCGCGTCCCTCGAAGCCGACTTGGTTTGCCAAGATCAAACGACTTGTGGGATCAAATTCTCGCTTGTCGTAGTATCCGAACCAATGATGAAGTGGACCGCGAGTTACTGCTCGGGTTGGCACAAATGTCTCCAGGTGGCCAGTTTCCGCTGCCGCTCCGCGACCTGCCATGAACATCGAAGCCCCCGCACCGGCGGCAGCAAGTTGAAACTGTCTTCGACTGATCGGCATTTTGATTTCCCTCCACGCGTTCGCATGATCCGCTCATCAATTTAATCAACTAAGTTGCCCAGCGTGGAACCGGGAAACGGATGCTGGAGCGGATGGTCTCAAATCACATCAAAACCACCTAATAATAGCCGCTCAAACCTTACCAGCGTGGTCGGTCACCGCCGACCTGAGTCGGTAGTTTAGCGTGGCCTTTTTGCTAATCTCCATGGTTAGATCGAGGCCAAACAATGGTCGCCCTCCTCACGAAACACGCAAGGATCGGGCAAGCTCACACTTTTGCTCGAAACGCAGGCTCAGCAGGTGTCTTTGAACCTTGCTACCGCTGTTCCCGATAGGTCGCCCAGCTCATGTAAATCATGGCTCCGCCGAGAATGACGAAAACGATATCCATGACGAGATTCGCTGAGCCTAGGGGCGCGACGGCCCCCATGCCGAGCATGCCCATCGCGGCATCGGCAAAGAAAAGGACGACGATCAAGATCGACGCCACAAGACTGATCAGACAGAGCGCCTTGGGCATCGACCACCTCGTGGAAGTGTCACTACAGGAAAAGAAATCACAGGTGTAAACTGACTGAGAGAAGCAGTATAGTTGCAAACCGCCGTGTTTCCCAAGCCTATGATCGCTGGCTAAACTACCGATCTTGTAAGAATGGCCGGTCTGGAACGAAAAACCCGATATTTCCGGTGTTCTGAGGCTTACCCCCAGCGCCTAATATCGAAAATTCTACTGTGAATGGTCCTAAAAGTTTATTTGAATCCGAATTTCATGCCGTTCAATCCGCTCCCTGGCAGTGGTTGCGGGCCCAAAT
>JAYZAR010000286.1:0-34125 GCA_036339635.1 Planctomycetota bacterium
GACGATGGCTTGATCGGTCTCGAAGACGGCACCGAACAGACCACCTTCGGAATTGACAGCATCCTGACCTTCTAAACTTCTCCCACGAGACGTTTCGAATACAGATCCCGGTCGTTGATTTCAGCGACCGGGATTTTTAATGCGCTCATGCAAGCGGCAATCTTGGCAGAGTTCATTCGGAAGGACTTGGGGACCACGGTCGAAAAAAACACCAATAATCTGCTCGCCAAAATACGCTGAGCCAGCCCTCGATCGCTTTTGTCCGAACAACCCCAATCAAAATCGGGTAGCTCTCAGCAACCGTCAGACAGCAGACCAGCAAGACAAGGCGAGCAGACGAACAAGATGTGACTAGCGTAGCCGGCCGCGCAGAACCGCGTCCTGCCTAACAAACGTGCTTCATTCCACCCAACGATGCACAACATCTAAGCAGCGGGAATTCCACTGACTTCCATGGCAGGAAATCGAAAAAAAAGAACAAACGTAAGTCAGTCAAAATCTGGCACTTACGAACACTAAGCCGAACATCATGTAATTTTGGCGCGCGAAATGCTTTCCTAGAATCCCCCGGAAGGAGGGATGTTCCCTCACCGTTTCATTCCTCATTACAGGGCCCAATTCGAAGTCGTTTCGGCTCTTGCTGTATCGCTTCGGCGGTATAAGCCGGCCCAGTAAACGATGAAACGCAAAATAAGCGTAAAGACTGCTTAGCAATTTACTGAAGGAACGAGTCTCCTTTCTCGTTTAGGTGTCCGCCTCATCTTTCCGGGAAAGAGGTTCTGATGTATGGCGATTGTTGAGTTGTATCTTCGAGAGTCGGCTCCCTCGGGAGCCGACTCTTTTCGTTTGCGAAGTCCTGCTCTGTTCGTCCAACGCAAATCGGGTACGTTCACCGTTAGGTAGACACACGTGCCAGCGAACAGTTTCTTCAATTCTCTCGTTGCGAGCCCTGGACCACTGTGAAATTGATCATTGCCATCATTCAACCTGGGAAATTGGGCGCCGTCAAAGAAGCCCTCACGCATGTTGAAGTGGTGCGTTTAACCGTCATGGATTGCCAGGGTTTTGCAAGGCAACGTGGTCAAACAGTCACCCACCGTGAACATGAATGCAGCGTCAACCTTTTACGCAAGGTCCAGCTGCAAATCGCCGTGAATGAAGAATTTGTTCGGCCAACCATCGATGCTATCGTCAAAGGAGGCCGCACTGGCGAGTCAGGGGAGATTGGCGACGGAAAGATATTTGTACTTCCGATGGAGGACTGTATACGAATTCGGACAGGTGAACGGGGCAACGAAGCAATCTGACTCAGCCTCACTAAAGTAATGCGCTGCCCCCACCCTCCTCACATCAGCCCCCGTCAAGTCAGGTGGTCACCGGTTCGCTGCTCGAATCGCGATGGACCAACGTATACACACAGGGCACAAGCAGGAGTGTCAGAACCGTCGAAACGATCATGCCGCCCATCAACGCTCTTGCCAACGGAATCATCGCCTCATTCCCGGGCGAAAACTGAATCGCAAGCGGTAGCATGGACGCCACCAGCGTTAGCGAGGTCATCAAGATTGGGCGCAGGCGCACCTGAGCCGCTGACAAAGCAGCTGCCGCTGGGGCAATTCCATCCGCTAACCGACGGTTGGCAAATTCCACCAGCAAGATGGAATTGTTGACAACGACGCCCAACATCATCAAGGTTCCTATTAAAGATTGAATATTGAGGTTGGTGCCGGTGGCAAACAGGACAAGCACAACACCGCTCAATCCCAATGGCACGGCGAGCATGATGATCAGCGGATCGACAAACGAACGAAACTGTGCCATCAGCACCAAATAGACCAAGAGTGCTGCAACAATCAATCCCGCCCATAACCGTGACATGCCGGTCCTCATGGTTTCAACAGGCCCCCGGATTTGCAACGCCACCCCATTTTCCAAATCAATGGTGTCGAGCACTCGTTCCACATCGCGTGCGACCGATCCAATATCTCGCCCCGACACATTGATGTGAACGTCGTTGACCCGAGAAATGTTGTAGTGAGCAATCTCGCCGGGGATGTTGACCCGATTGACCGTCGCAACATTCGACAGAGGAATGGTTCGCGGCCCATCCGGCGTGTTGAGCGACAGTGGGATGTTGCGGAGATCGTCCAACGATTGCAGTTGGTTATCTTCGTATTGAACGCCCATAAAGAAATCGACACCCGTCTTGGGATCGATCCAGATCGTCGGGGCATAACCGACACTTGACCCCATCGCCGTCAGTATCGTCTCCGCAACTTCTTCTTGATCCAAACCAAGATATTTGGCGCGGGTTCGATCAACTTGCACGTCAAACTGTGGATAGTCCAAAGATTGGGCGATTTGAACATCGACGGCGCCGGGAATATCGCGGACCGCGGCGACAACCTTGTCCGCCACTTCACGACATTTACCGACCGTTCCGGCAGAGACCTGAACACTAATTGGTGTCGGTACACCACGATTGAGCGCCATATTCACAATCCCACCCGAAACAAACAAGAACTGCTCCATCGGATATTGTTCACCCAGCGCATGACGAAGCTGATCGACGTAGGTTTCGGTGGACTCACGCCAACCCGATTGCTTCAAGTTGACGATAATGTAAGCGGTGTCGGGTCCCGAGTTTGAACTCAGCACAGTCGAAAACCCAGCCCCTTTTCCGACCGGCAAGCCAATATTCGAGATGATCGCATCGATACGATCCGGTGGGATCACCTCTTGGATCGACTGCTCGATTCTGGCAACTAAGGCTTCAGTTTCTTTCAGTTCAGAACCGGGAGTTGTTTTCAACCGAATCTCGAACGTACCGGCATCGACGTTTGGAAACAGCTCGCTCCCGAGGAACGGCCACAACACAAACGGACTCGCCGCGATCACCACAATCGCGATAGTTGCACCCACCGGCGCCCGAAGCGTTTGGGCCATGAACTTACCGTAAGCCCCGAGCGGCTGAGTGCCATCATCAGCCAGATCACTACCGGTACCAGTCTCACCATTCTCCCGATCAGAGGGTCGCGGACGGACGAAACTTGCGCAGTAAGCCGGAACCACGGTCAGCGCCAAAAAGTACGAGGCACCAATCGTGAAGGTGGCTGCGAGAGAGAGTGGTTCGAATAAATACTTAACCATCCCTGTGAGAAAGACAACGGGCATGAACACCACCAACGTCGTGACCGTTCCGGCAAAAATGGCACCGGCCACTTCGTTACTTCCATCTCGAGCCGCGACCAACGCCGACTTCCCCATCTTTTGATGACGGATGATATTCTCGACCACGACGATCCCTGCATCGACCACCGTACCGATCGCCAGGGCAATGCCGCCTAACGTCATCACATTGATCGTCTGCCCGGTAAATGAAAAACCGAGCGCTCCGATCAAAACCGCTAACAGAATGGTCACCAAGATGACGATCGATGGTACAAAACGCTTCAGGAACACCAACACCACGATCGTGACCAGAATGGCTCCCAAGCCAAGCTGCCGGTACAAGTTGGACATCGCAATGCGGATGTAATGCGATTGATCTGAGACGAGCGTCACGTCAGCAGCCTCGGGAATGTCCCCCCGCTCTTTCATCTTAGGAATTTCGGTCGCGATTCCTTCGTAGATACGATCCACTACCTCAATCGTGTTTTCCCCTGGTTCGCGAAGCAGCGGACAATAGACACTTCGCTTGCCATTGACGCGAACGACGTTGTATTGCAACGCGGCATCATCGACGACGCGTGCCACATCTCGAATGTAAATGGGACGCTGATTTCGCACAGCAACGGGAATCGCTTCGATCTCTTCCACGGTGGGCAATGTGTTCCGTGGATGAATCTGATAGTCGGTCCCATCAAGGCGAGCCGTTCCCGAGGCCAGGACAAGGTTTGCTTTCCGCATCGCTTTGACCACATCGGGTGCACTGACGTGGTACGCCTGAAGTTTCAATGGGTCAACGTAGACCATCATTTGCCGAAACTTCCCGCCGAACGGGTGAGGGATCTGCACTCCCTTCAATCCGCCCATTTTATTTCGGACCGCGTAATAACCGATCTGGTAAAGTTTTGATTCACTGAGACCCTCGCCGGAAATGGCAGCCAACACGACCGGCAAATTGGCCGGCTCACTCCGCAACGTGAATGGCCACTCAATCCCTGGCGGTAGATGGAACATATCGCTTGCTTCAAGGTTCACGATATCGTTCATCGCGGAACTCGGGTCAGTCCCCGGTTGAAAGAAGATTTTGATGACTGCAGCACCAGGCACCGTGCGGGATTCCTGATGCTCGATACTCCCAGCCAGCGTCAACGCGCGCTCCACCCGCGAAGTCACCGATTTCTCCATGTCCATCGTCGGCAGACCGGGATAGGAGAAAAAGCTAACGACAACCGGCTCCTTGAAATCCGGCAGAATGTCGATCGTGATCCGTGGAATCACGGCCGCCCCCAGCACGCACAATCCAATCGCAAGGGAAAGAACCGCGAAACGATTGCCAAGGGAAAAAGAAATTAGACGCATCAAGAAAATCCAACGAGAACCAAAACCAATGGGACAACGACCGAGCGAGCGGATGGCGTACCCTTTTGAAAGAGCTTGCACCGCAAACGGGTAAGCAATTACCGGGGGGGCAACACGCGTACTGCCTGCCCATCTTTAAAACGCTCGCGATGAGCATCGACCACAAGTTGGCCAGGCTGCAACGGTGAGAGAACCTCAATCCAGCTTCCCTCATCCGTGCCGGTCACAATCTCAACCATCGAAACAGTCTCATCTGGCTGCAGCACATAAACGTGAGCTTTTCCCATTTCATCAAAACGAATCGAACGAGCGGGCAACACTGTCACTCCTGATTTGGTCGACAACGTGATCGATGCCATGGCAAACATCCCTGGCACCAATTTCCGATCGACATTCTCCACTTCGGATTCAACCAGCATCGTGCGTGTGTCACGATCAAGACTGCCCGACACACGCGTGACCGTCGCTTCAAGCTGCTCATCAGCAAATGCCGGAAAGGTAAATTGGATCGCGTCACCAGGATTGACCAAAGCAGCCTCAGCTTCGGGCACGGGGATACGGATCCGGACTTTATCGAGTTGGCTGACGACAAACATCGGTTTTGTGCTGGGAGTATTGTCGTCGGGAATCACCAAGTCACCTGGATCGATATGACGTTCGGTGACGATCCCCGCGAACGGTGCTCGAATCTCTGCATACGCAAGTAACACCTCCGCTTCTTGTAATTCGCGTCTTGCTATTTCTGTTTCCGCTTGTGCCGCGCGAAGGTCTGCTTCGGCTGCAGATCGCCTCGCATTGGCGACGACAACCTCAGCCTTGGTCGATTCCACGGCCGAGTTGGCGGCATCCAAACTCGCCTGTTCGGCATCTCGCCGCATGGTTACCTCATCAAGCACGCGTTGCTGTAAAGATTGACGCGACACCAGATCCGACGTCCGCTTGAATTCTGCCTCAGCCGCCGTCAAGGAAGCATTTGAGCTCGCTAATTCTGATCGCGACTGCTGCAGCCGAGCCTCGGCCGACAGCACATTGGCGGACGCCAATTCCACCCCAGACTGGGCCTGAGCTTCCAAGGCCTGATTGCGATCCACACGAGCTGCGATCACGTCTATTCGCTTTTCCAATTCGGGGACAGCGATGGTGGCCAGAACGGCACCTGCTTCCACAAACTCGCCGATGTCTGCCCGCAATTGCTTCACATACCCACCCACCCGAGGCCGCAACTCGGCTTGAGATAGCGGATGAACCGTAGCGGGCTGGGCGGTGGTCCGCCGGACTTCCTGCTGCATCACCGCCACCGTGCGGACGGCTGGCCGCTGATTCGTCAGCAAGTCCGCAGAAGAGTGATCTGCAGTTTGGTTCGCCGCTGCCGATTCCCCAGCGGGCGGCCTTTGCGACCCACAACCGACCACTCCCACGGAAAAGAGCGTCGAAACAAGACACAAACAACAAATTGGATCAGGCAATCTAGGCATGAAGGATTGTCCGGAAAAGAAAGCAAAACAAAGCGGGTTCGTTTGCATCTTACTTGCCCAACACGGCATTGGCCTCGAAACTCGACCAGTTTTCGTCCGCTCGCGATCGATACATCTTGCCCAACCCGCATGACCAGCAGACAGGTCAGTCGAAACCTTTCTGTCTCAACCGATCCGACCCGTATGACCCGAATCTTCATGCCGATCAAACCTCAGGGGATAGAAAACTCGCGGACGCCGAAGATGAAGCCAATGAAACGAGACCATTTGTTCGCCTTGATCGCAGGCACCCTTTCCGCTGGTGCCCTCTGCGGTGGCGGTTGTTCGCTTCCAACGAGCCTACGCCTGCCGTTTTCGCAGCCAGCGGCGATCAACGCGGAAGACAACGAAGATCACAGTCGCTTTCGGGAAGTCAGCTTTCGCGGGAGAAACCCAAAAGCTACCCCCCCGGTTGGGGTTACGGTCGTGTCGGAAATCTTGACTGATCAAGATCAGCACAGGTCCCAGCCGAATGCCTCCCAGACTCAACAACTCGAAACACAACAACTCCAGAGCAAGCAAAACTTGGCCGATCCGCCCCAATCTCAGGGAGCAATGGCGGTTTTGCAGACCGAGGCAGCGGTCGCCTTGATGGCGAAAGAGATCGCCGAGCTGCCAGTTCTACCCGAACTGACTGAAATGGGGCCAGCCGATCACGTCGCCCGAAGCACGCAAACAATCACCGAACCAATCCCTAACGAACAGGGAATCGAGCTCGATCTCGTCTCTGCCCTGGCTGCGATCGGTGGACAACATCCCGCTGTCGGACTGGCCAGGTGGCGAGTCGAAGAAGCCTACGCCAGATGGAGCCAAGCCAAAATCCTTTGGATTCCGACACTCCAAGCTGGCATGAGCTTTCATCGGCACGACGGAAATTACCAAGCTAGCAACGCAGACATTGTCGATGTCAGCCGAAGTTCGCTGCAAACGGGACTAGGAGTTGGTGCAACCGGCGCCGGCACGACTCCACGACCCGGCCTGATTGCCCAATACCATTTGGCGGATGCAATCTTTCAGCCAGACATTACTCAAAAGCAAGCCTGGGCCGCCCAACATTCGGCCCACGGCGTCAACCAGCGTCAGTTAATGAATGCGGCTGTCGATTATCTGGATTGGCTGGCCGCTCACCTCGATCACCAGATTTTGCTGGAATCGCAGCAGCGAACAGCTGATCTGGCCAAACTCACCAGCGATTTTGCAGCCACCGGCCAAGGGCTCCAGGCCGACGCGGATCGACTAAACACAGAACTCGCTTTCCTCGATAATCGTGTACTGCAGGCCGAAGAGCAGATCGAAGTCCGTCGAGCTTGCTTAGTGCAAACACTCAGCCTGCCACCTAGCCAACCCATGGTCCCCCTGGATCCAACCATCGCTCCGATTGAATTCGTCGCCCAGGACACCGATCGCGCCGAGTTGATTGCCACCGCGCTCAGCTCACGCCCCGAATTGCGTGAATCACGGGCCTTGGTCGCAGCAGCCTGCGCGGCACATCGTCGTCAAAAGTGGGCGCCCTTCGTTCCCAGTGTACTACTCGGATTCAGCACAGGAAGCTTCGGCGGAGGACTCGGTAGCAACGTCGATAACGTCGATGGACGCTATGACTTCGACGCCTCGATTGCATGGCAAGCCCGACAACTTGGACTTGGTGAAGTCGCAGCCCGGCGTGAATCTGCTTCCCAGGTTCAACAAGCTAGGTTTGAATCGGCTCGGGTCATGGATCAGGTTGCCCGCGAAGTGAGTGAGTTCCACAGCCAAACACAATTCCGAGCCCGCAGAATCGAACTCAGCAAACAAGCGATTCAATCTGCGAAAGATGCTTACCAACGGGACCTCAGCCGAATCCGTGAGGGACAAGGATTGCCCATTGAAACGCTGCAGTCGCTGCAAGCATTTGAACAAGCCCAGCGAGACTACTTAAACTCGGTCGTCGATTACAACCAAGCACAATTCCGACTGCAATGGGCCATCGGCTGGTCCGTGATGGAAACGCCACAGCAAATGATCACTGAGAGTTTTGACTGATCGCCAAATCATTCAACTGGGCTATGTCACGCGATAAAGCTGCCAAAAAAAACTCGAGGCTGCCTGTGGCGGCAATCTCGAGTTTCAAGAAAGAGATTAAATCGGTCCGAATCAGTTAGTCGTCGCAGTCGGTAAGGGCGTCGGCCACTGGGAGCGTTGACTCGGCTTCGATCCCCATGGCCGAACGTTGACAGGAACTAATCCGGTTCGTGGTGTCTTCGGCGAAGGCTGAACTGACGGAACCGATGGCGTCGGGATCCACGCTTGCGATACTCGATGGGATGGTTGCACCGAGATCGGCTGGCGGATTGGATTCGATGACGTGATCGATTGTAGAGTTTGCGGAGCAGGCTGTGTAATCATTACGTTTGCGCCGACGTCACATCCCGTATCGCATGAACCGACATCACATCCGTTCTCTTCCGGCGTCCAAGTGTACTTGCACTTAGGGCAATTATACTTTTTCGTCTTCAATACGCAGATCCGACGCACCTTGGCACCATTGTGCACGCAGGCATTGCAACCAAGCCCACTGCACGAGTCACACGAACGGCAAGTCTTCTTTTGCCAAGGAAAAACGACTCTGGGGATGCAGATTTCTTTCGATTCGACCTCGAAACAAGTTTTTTCCTCGTCGACTTCCTCGGCATCCAGATTGCAGCAATGATTGCAGGACGGGCAACGCTTGCAACAACCGGTCTGATCACCAATGCAATGATCGCGGAGACCGGCCTGCGAAGGAACGGTTGTGATTCCGCCGACCAACAGAATCAACACCGCAAAGAGACCACAGCAAATTTGTTTAAATGACATGACGAACTTCCTGACTTGATGACTTGAATAGTGGAAAGAACGACTCGGGACGATCGCCCGGCCGAGATGTTGCCCGCCGACTAAAAGTCGATCATGTAACGCATACCCAAGATGGTGAAATCACCATCAACGCCCGGAGAAAACGGTGCAGTGGCACCATCGGGCCCACTATCATTTTGACCCTGACCGGCGTCATTGATTTGCCCCCATACCAAGTTGGTTTGCAGCTTCGAATAAGAAGTCCAATACCAATTCAGACCACCAGTGAACGCGTGACCGACACCGCCACGAATGTCTGAGTCGCTCAGGTCAAGGTAGTCATAGCGAAGGGCAATCGCCCACGCTCCCCATCCTTTTCCGGTCCCGCCACAACAACGGTCAACCACAAAAAAGTTCTCAAACGGACGTACACGGTCGATCGTTCCCGCTCGACGATTCCATGGGATATGTTCGCCAGTCAAGAAATAGGACGCGAAAATGTAACCACCGTGAAAAAACAAGTCGTCACCAGAGAAACCGAGGGCGGCATCCCGTTGCACCCAATTACCAAAGTACTCACTCGTAACTTGCCAAGCCCCAATGTTCAAAACAGACTCCAGAGCCAGTTGCTGGTAACCACCGGCACCCGGTATTCGATTGGTATTCCACCAACGACTTGAACTCCGTGCCAATGGACGGGTGCGGAAGCGAGCTTCATTACGATTCGAAACTCCCGGGTTGTCACCAACCGCGCTACCATCGGTCACGTTCGCTGAGCCGGCGATTGCACAGTGATAGTAGCCCCGCCCGCCGCTGATCTCGTCATACCATGGGCTGGCCGCCAATCGACCATACAGGCCACCCTGATCAAAATTACCGCGGTAACGTCCATCACGACTGATGTTCTCCAGCATGAAGGCTCCATACCGCCAATTGATGACGTCGCTCTCAGAGTAACCATACATGCAGACACCAAGACGTCGAGCATCCTCATTGAATGTTTCAACGGCTAGCGGTCGCTCGGCGAACACGTTGTGACGGCTACTGTTCAGGTGGTCCATCCCAATTGGACGCTTCTGATTACCGATCAACAAGGTTTGGTTGTGCGGCAAATTTTTAAACCCAAGGTAGACATCCTTCATCTCGGCGCTACTCGGGTTGTTGAAGTCGATTTGGGTTCGAAACAACATATTGTTGGGAACCTCGCCGGCGAACTCCAAACGAATTCGTCGAAAGTCCCAGCGATCCTCGGGACGCACCAGTGGATCACCACTTTCCAGGTAGTTGGTGCCCGCGTCAGTGTCAAGGAAATTCCAATTGTCCAAGTGGACACGGCCACTCATTTTCCAAGATGATTTTTTCTTCTTGGCAGCCGCTTCATCCGCCAGCTTGTCCTGGTATTCACTCCAATTCGATTCCAGGTTCCCGATGCGTTCCAATAACGCATTGTACTGCTCCGTAGGAACGGTCTCGACATCATCCGCCGCCATCACCATGCCATTGGTCTGCTGGATCGACTCCGTTGTCGTCACGCCAAGCGGTGGCTGGTAAGCCATCGCTTGTAACAAAGCCGGCTCTTCAGCTTGAACGCCATATGACACGCCCAAGGCAGCAACCAGAGTAAACGCAAATCGGATCGGGACCCGCCGCGGAGAAAACGGTGAAGTCCTCCTTTGCCAGAGCTTTGGCTTGACAGCAAGTTCGCAAATTTGGAATTGACGTAAAGCTCGCATGCTTCCTTCCTTGGAAATGGTTTAAAGCTGGATGCCGAGCCCCATCTCCCGATGCTACCGACCAGTGAACATCCTGTTCACCAAGCTTTGGTTAATCTTTTTAGAAAACCAACTCAGCAGGTTCAGATTCGTCTATCGCACGACGTTTTTAGCATCCAATTCGATCAGAAGACGCTACTTCGCAGATCACACAAGTGAAAATCGTACGAATCGCTACAACCTGCCCCGTAACGGCAAATCCGGATGCCATGGTCCGCCGAAAGGCGTCGGAAAATCAAATGATTCCAACATGCAGGATTACTCACGCGACAGCTTGCGAAGCAGAATTCAAATCATGGGTTCGATTAGTCAAACTAAAACGAACAGAGAATCTGTCACGGATGCTTGCCTACCAGCTCGCGTACAACCACCGATCAAGCCGATTGTCACGAAACGAGGAAACACTCTGTTTACGCTGATCCGCTCATGCTAGCAAAAAAAACACACGTCATCACGGCCTGCCTGATTGTCGGATTAGGGTTTGGCCAATCCCAAACGCACGGGCAAGATCATGCGCCGCTGATTGATGCTGTAACTGGTTTACCGATTGAACCGGTTCGAATTGGTTCGCCTAGTGACCGTGATTGGCAACCACCGAAAGCGGTACTCGTGGAAGACCCGCGGCGAACCAGTGGGGAAACCAAGGTTGAGGCCACTGCCGAAAATTGTGTCTGCGGGAATGCGAGGTGCCCCGGTGTATGCCGGGATCCTGGCCGTCCAAGAAAACCTCTGCTGACCAAACCTGGCGACCGCAATCGGGGTGATTATCCGCCCTATCGCTATCGCCTTTCCGACCATGACCGGGCCGGCAACCCGCACTGCGTCGCTCCTTGGGCGGCATGCAGTGTCAACGAAAAATACAGTGCTTGGTTCGTTGGAGGTGGAGCAACTTTTTGGCGCGGTCGATGTCGCAAATCGAGCGAAGGTACTTGGGGCTTGGATTACAGCGGCCTATTCGGACGTGCCAACATCTGGCTGACCTACACACATGGAAGGAACCAAGGTGGGGAAGGAGCTTACGAGACCGACGGCGAGCCAAAGTTTGTGACTCGCACGCAAGAGTTCTTTGGATTTGGGCACTAGCCCAAATGAAGCAACGCTGGTAAGTCATTCATTCTAGACGCGTCTTTCTCGACAGAACCACCGCGTCGAGTGACCTCTTACTTGTTTGCGTTCCGCTTCGCTTCGAGCAGTCGTTCGGTATACGACGCTCCCTGAGACTCTGGCAAGTTCGCTGATTTAGCTTTGGCTTTCGCCCGCGAATCGGTAACCTCTTCACCGAACTCAGCCGCATCGGTGTGATCGACAGCGGTCGGTTCAAAACGAACGCTTGAGCGTTTTCGTTCCAGTGATTCACTGAGCGAATCTTTTTGTTTTTGCAGTGCATCAAGCCGCGCTGTGACAATTGATTCCTTCTCATCCGATGTGCCACGAATGCGATGCCACGCACTCCCGATCCAGTAAAAATTGACCGCAACGCGTCGGATAAACACATCCCCCAGGAATAAGCAGCATCCGGCCAGCACAAACCAAGGCCAAACATCTTGAATGCTGCGGGCGAGTTCTAAGCCGCCTCGAAAGGCATTGGTATCGACAAGTTTCTCACTCGGTTTTTCGCCAAGGGGAGGTGTTACCTGGCCAGCACTTCCTCCGCGTGGTTGAATCGACGCCAATGAATCAATGAGCGTCTGATTTGTTTCACGCACTCGAAACTCTTCGCTGTAAGGCACCGTTACTCCCGTTGTCAGCGGGGTCTCCCCGGCATCAGGCAGCACATTGACGAAATAACTGCCCGCTTTGTCACCGGGAAAAGAACCGACATATCGGCCCGGCGCCGTTTGTCGCATTCGAAGTGGAATCGGGCTCAGATCAGGGCCTAACACAGACGCGTTCATCTCCAGAAAGTTCTTGAACGAGTCATCCTTGTTCAGTGCATTGACGACAACTTGCACCTCACCATCTCGGACCTGCGTGGCAATGGTGTACTTGCCTGTGTCGCCGGTTGGACGCATCAGCCATCGAACCAGTTGGCTGTGGAATTTGTCGTAACCGGCCCACTCCGTCCAGGCAGAGGTCCAGCGAGCTCCCGCATCCGTAGTCAAGACAGCAGTTCGCCCCAGACCATATTGCCACACTGCCAAGATTGAAGCGTTCTCAGGTGAATCAGGCTTGGGTGATTGAATCAAAACCTGGGACAGCGGGCTTTCTTTCGCTTGCGTTAAAACAAAACCGCTAATCGGAGGCAGCACACGATCAATTCCTTCCAAAAGAGGATGGGGAAAGATGACTTCGGGTACTGCACCATTTTCTGGCTCGTAGACCAGCGGTCGCGAGACTCGCCGAGCCTCCCGCTGATAAATTTTTGGTAGAGCACGACCGCTGGCCACCGCGTAATATTTGCCGCCGGTCTGCTCCGCGATCCGCTGCATCAGCCGACTGCCTGTTTGGCCGTGAGATTCGACGGCCACAGTGCTGACGGAGATATTGTTCTTTTTAAAATCGTTAATCGTTCGGGCGTCGGGCGGCGAGGGGTCACCGTCACTAATGATGATCGCGTGCTTGACGGCCGCATTCGTTCGCTTCAAACCTGCCACGGCCTTTCTCATGCCTGGGTCGAATTGTGGCATATCGCCTGGGGTCATCCGACCAATTGCGGCCAGCATCGCTTTGCGATTGGGGCCCACCTCCAACAATCCATTTTTCCCACCCCATAACCATGCGTCGCCTCCCATATTCCAATACAGCACACCACCGAAATCAGCCGGGCCCAGCTGCTCGATCGCGGACTTGGCAATCACTTTCTGCCAGTGATTGCCCTCTGCCATCTCACCCGCGTGCATGATCAGCGCTAAAGCGCCGACCGCTTGGATTTTGGTATTGCGAATTTTAAAATCGACTGGCATCGCCTCTTCGATCTTGGTCCCGATCCAACCGCCCGCGCCAAAGGCTTCGGGGCCACCGATCATCAACAACCCCGCCCCCAATTGCCGCGTGTTGCTAACCAACATCTCAATTTGCTCGTCGGAAAAAGCGGAGAGTTGCTCGACGTCCTCGCCCGAGACTCGTGGGACACCAGCCAAAATCACGGCATCGTAGGCTTGCAACTCGGCAAGCGACCCAAACAACGAATCACTGGTTTGCGTCACCACCTCGATATTGTTATCCCGCAACGCTCCGATCATCAGGTCAAAGTCTCCCAGCCGTGATCGATCCTCAATCACCAACACTCGTCCTTTGCCTCGGACATAGGTATAGGCGGTTGCTTGATTATTTTGATACAGCCCATCATCAGAATCACTCGAGGGAATGAACTCAGCGTTGTAGACATAAGCCGCTGGTTGTTCGATGCGATGCCGCATCGGAAAAACATTTTTGCCTGGATCGAGGGTAATCTCTTCTTCGAGCAACAGTGTTTCCTCGCCACCGACGGTCTGCTTGACTCGCAGCTTACCACTGACGGGTGCGGCCGATCCATTTTCGGCATAGTTGTTGACCACAACACGAGCTTCAAACGGTTGGCCTTTGCGAATATTCGTGGGCAAATCAATCTTCTCGACTAAGACTTCCGCGTTCGATTCCAACATGATCGGAACCACGTCGATGCCGATTCCTGATGCGGCAACGCGTGCTGCCAGTGAGCGTGCTTGCCCGAGATTCTCATTACCATCGGTCACGATCACGATCCGGCGCGATGTATCTTCCTCCATCGAAGCTTGCGCAAAACTCAACGCGGCTTCCAAATTTGTGGCATCAGCCGGTCCTCGAAAACTCTCCAAACGCTTCAAGTAGATATCGTCGTCGAACGGCGGAATCTCGATCGTCGCCTCCCGCCCAAACACAATCACCCCGGCACGATCCTCCCGCGCACGATCGCGGTGTCGACGTACATTTTTCGTCACATATTCCAACATCACTTGCCGCTTTGCGGACGGGATACTCTCCGACTGATCCAGCAAGTACATCACGGTGACTTTGTCGCTGACCCAAACCAACTGCGCACCAGCCAAGGCGAACACAATCGCCGTCCAGACGGCACTGCGAAAGAAAATCGCAAACCAGCGTCGAAAACTCCCCAAGGCCCCCAGGGATCCATAGCCAATCCACAGCAACACCGGCAGCGCGATCATCAACCACAAATAGTTCGGATGATCAAAACCGAGCCGTAAAGAAAACAACATCAAGTCCGCCTGAATAAAAACGAATCACAGAGGCTGAACACCACGTTACCGAATGTCTGGATGGGTTCATTGTGGACTACGATACAGCACTGACGCAACTGAAACGCTCGCCAGCCCGACCACTCCACTGGCAAAAACAATCAAACTAAACGCGACCGCTGGCAGCGAAAGCAACCCAGCCTCCGCATCGGAACCCAATACCACCGCCACAACGCTGATGAAATTATTAACAAAATGCCCGAGCATTGCCGGATAAAGAGAGCCGCTACGCCAAGTGACCCATCCCAAAAACAGGCCCAGTGGAAAGACAGCCACTATATGAACGGGATCGAAGTGAACAATCGCAAACATTGCCGAGGCAGTGAACACTCCTATCAGCGGGCCGAACGAACGCACCAACCGAGTTTGCAAGTAGCCACGAAATAACAACTCTTCGCAAAACGCCGGTGTGATTCCAATCATGAGTGCGATCGGCCACAAAAAACCATTCTGACCGTGATCACGAAAAACATTGGACATCTCCTTCAGGGATTCGCTTTCGTCCAAAAACAGGCTCACCGCCACGCCAGAAATCATTCCCACCAAGGGCGTTGCCGCAGCAGCAGCGAACCAAGTCCAAACCGGCCAATGCCCTCGAACCAAACCGAGACGGCGGAGGGTCGGCACGGGCGATAAAAATGCGGCCAAAACCGAAGGTGTCACCAGGGCCAATTGGGGAATGACCACCACGATCAATAAACCCAGTCGAGACTTGGAAACCACTGCAAATGATTCCGGGTCACGCAGCATGGCAAGATTGAGTTGACCGTGCACCAGTGGCAAAGCGACTATCAACGTCACAAAACTAGCAAAAAGAAACGATGCCAGGGAAACACCGGCGACCAGCAGCGCCGTCCACCATCTTGGCGTCGTCTGCAGTGGGTCCCAACGCGGATCCAGCGCAGAAAATCGCGACTTGTCAGAATCCCCGCTTCCAAACGCCGAATCTGCATCCGACGTGGGGCTAGACTGCGTACCCTTGGACTGCGTACTGCTCGGGGGGGAGTAGGGATCAGGTAAATCCATTTGTCGAATCGTAGCGGTGCTGGGTTGGTGTTTCCAACGTATCCTACACACCTAGCCGGTGTAAGAGTTCACTAAAACCACAGTTCGATCCCCAGCAAGCTTCCATGCGCGGCAATGCCGCTCACCAAATGGCATTCAAAACGACATTTCATCCGACCGTACGGGCTCACGTTACGCCAAACCAAGTGTCTCAGGCAATCCAAACATCACATTCATGTTTTGCACTGCCGCACTACTGGCACCCTTTGACAAATTATCAATCGCCGCCAACAAGACAACTCTTGACCCCGCATCACGGGCCGACATCTGTACGAAGTTTGTTCCGGCGACGTGCTTGGTTGCCGGTAAATGGTCAACGACCTGGACGAACGGTGAGTTGGCGTAAGCCTGCTTCCAACATTCCATCATTTCATCACCGGTCCCTCGCCCGCGCACATAGATGGTTGATAAGATTCCACGATCCATCGGGGTGAGGTGGGGTGTGAATAACGTTTCGACGGTGTGTCCCGAGATGCGGCCCACCAAATCATCAATCTCTGGTTGATGGCGATGCATCCCGACAGCGTAGGCGGCGATTGATTCGTTCGTTTCGCAGTACAGCATCGCGACTTTCGCGCTGCGGCCTCCACCACTTACACCACTCTTACTATCGATAATAATGTCGACCGGATCGATCAACTGATCACGCACTAGCGGTGCCAGCGGCAAGATCGCCGAGGTGGGATAGCATCCCGGGTTAGCAACAACGTCTGCTTGACGAATTTCGTCTGCGAAGTACTCGGGCATCCCATAGACGGTCTTGCCAACGCGTTCGGGCCAAGGATGATCGACTTTGTACCATTGCTGATAAACATCAACACTGGACAATCGAAAGTCCGCACTAAAATCGACCACCCTTGATCCGGCCTGGACCAATTGATGTACCGTTTCAGCTGACGCACCGTGCGGCAAACAACACATAACGACATCACATCGCTTCGCCAAGGATGCAGGGTCGAGTGTTTCAATCACCACATCAGTCCGGCCAGCCAAGCAAGGGTGAACCACAGCAAGCGGTTTTCCAGCATCGCTACGACTGGTCGCGGCAGCCAAAGATGCCTGTGGATGTATCAACAACAAGCGTGCCAGTTCCAGAGCCGTGTAACCGGTCGCCCCCACGATCCCTACTCGAATCTCCGACATTTGATCTTGTTACCTATAGGATATCTTGGTCAACCGACGCCCGTTCGTTCACGCTCAGTTCATACATATCACGGATCAACTGTTTATCACACTCCCTCTGCTTAACATTTCGCCGCTCGAACATGCGACGTTGAGTATTGATCATAACGTCAGCAGGCAGCAAGGAAGTTTGCCCAAACAGTCGTGCATAGTTTACATAGCTGGGAACGTTCGAAGTGACGAAACCGTACATCATGCTGCAGACGCCAATTACCTTCCCCGTAAAAATACTGGTGTTGATTGCCGTCTTTGAATAGTCCCCAATAAAGCAGCCCAAAAACTGCATTCCAGTGGCGACTTTTGATTCACCGTAATGAATATTGATCGTTCCATAGGTGTTTTTCAGGTCGCTATTGCAGGTTCCAGCCCCCAGGTTGATCCAACTCCCGAGATAGCTGTGCCCCAAGAAACCATGATGCTGTTTGTTGGTGTAAGGTTCGATCACCGACGCTTCAACCTCACCACCGATCTTGACGGTATGCCCGAGTGAGACACCATCCTTGAGCGCCGCATGCTCGATCACTCGTGCTCCGGCGCCCGCGTAAACAGGGCCTGACAAGTAGCAAAACGGACCGACCTTGACGTTCTCCTCCAACAAGATTGGCCCCTCTGAAGTATCGACGACTGGATACTTGCCGATTTGCACGCCCTGACGCACGAAGACTCCATCACTCGACTCGCGATAGTCACCATGCCCTAATCGCCAATTCATCGCGTCGGGCATCTCTCGCATGTGATGGTTAATCACATCATGTGGCCAACGAAATACCTCAATCGATGATGGGTGAACCGGCGCAGACCGCACCAACTCCATTAACTGCAACCAACCCTCTTCGGTGTCGAGCGGCCCAATCGTCTGCAGATTGGCAGCCACAACCCGCGCCGCCAATACCGAATCGTCTTCGGGATCAAGCACAACACAAGTGCGAGATTCACTTGCAAGCGACTTCAATTCAACCTCTAAACTGACACCAGGAGCCACCCGAGCATTCATCAACAAGATGCCTTCCGCATCCTCTTGTAAATCATCCAACCCATCAACTTGGTAATCAAGTTTTTGCAACTCTTGAAGGTAAGGTCGAATCGAGCCGCACAGATTCCCCGGAACCCGCCGCAACCAGTCAATCAACCGGAAACTGGCAGATGTAATCGCGTAGGCAGGTCGCGCCTGCACGATCGGACGCAGAAACTCAACGCGGTCATCTTCGAAACAGAGAATCTGCATGGCTTTAGAAATCGGTGTTCGGTCAAACGAGTCAGAAATGGATCTTTGGAAGTGTGTCCGCAAACGCCGGGAAGCACCATCAAAACGACCGGTTATAACGATGACGCTACTTACCCGGCTCGTTCAAGCGGCCCGGACGATGAAGACCATTTCTCAAGATGGCGCCGCAGCCTTTCCGACTAAATTCGGCTTATCCCCCGAGCAACCGTGACTTTTCTTTTTCAAGTCCGATTTTCCTCGTCAGCGTGAAACGCGAATCGCATTCCACCACGAAACCGGTGTGACCTTGAGCCCCCCAAACTTCCTCTGCCGGCATCTGGTCCACCATCTGGTAAAGCAGCGTCTGTTAGCCCTCGTTTGGATTGCAGCTTTCCCCCTACTGCAGTTATTCGGCAACGATCTACCTGAGGGTCACAATGCTCCACGCGATCGTTCGCAGTGGGTCAAGCAGTCACCACCTCTGGATGGGCCAAAAAACACCCACGATCTTCCCGATCGCCCGCAGCGTCTGGTCTCAAATCTCGACAGTCCCATCTTTAGCCAGCGTCGTGCTGCGTTCCAGTCACTACTGAGGCAGGGTACCAGTGCAAATCATGCGATTTCTCAACAAATCAAAAACGCTGTCGTCCGCCACGGCCTCCGACATCCATCGGTGGAGGTTCGACTGGCAGCCACTGACCTGCTCAAACGATTCCGTTTCCATCACATGGAATCGCAGCTAAATCAACTGCGTGATCCACGGATTTCCTCCGATTCGATTGATATCGATCAGTGGGGCTCCTTTTCGTTGCGTGGCGGCGCCGACATGCTTTCCCGCAACTTCTTTGCCAAGTTGTATCTGCAATTTCCTTCTTTGCTACGAACTCCAATCAGTGTTTTTCATCGTGATCCCGCAAAATTGCAACGCAATGATTCCACGGGTTGGGCGATGCTGATCTGGATGGACTTAGATGCGAACACTCGGCAATGGAACTCAAAAAACCACGCGAGTGCGAGATATCAAATCGGCGTGCCGAATCAGCCGAATGGACAGAAACGTTTAGGGCTCTTGTTAAGCCAATCAGCTCGCGGTCCGATTCTCGATTTGAAAAATCACTCTGTGGTTCTATCGCGGATGATAGGAGCATGGATTAACAACACCCCGACCGCCACATCTCCGAACCATCAAAAACTTCGTATCGCCTTGCGATACAACCATATTGATCTCGCGTGCGGACTGATCGATCAAATTTTCTCCGATCCGCACGCCTGCCCACGATCGCGGATCGCGGCCCTCCTAGCGGCCCATTCAATCAACCACCAAGACACCGTGCGTTACGCAATGACCAGTTTGAAGGATGAACGAAATGCCAGCGGTTGGACCCTTGTGAGACCTCCCAATCACCGGATTCGAACCCAAGTTCGAGATGTCGGGCTAGCTGTCCTGCTGCAGACACGCGGAATGGATCCACGCTCAGCTGGATTTGATTATCTGGAGGCCGACCCAATCTTGGTTTTCAAAAGCCAGAGTCTTGGATTCCCCGATCAAGCGTCACGGCAAGCCGCTCAAGGCAAGGGCAAGAACCTGCTTCAGCACTTCCGCACTGCCCCTGAATGAACACTGCCCCTGAATGAATCCCCTCGCAACCGAGCCGGCTTGGCGATAACACCGCTCGCCAGCGATGCCAACCGCCAAACGCACAGCAAAAAGTTCCCCGCGAGCTTGTGTAATTCCGTCAACTCAGCCATCTTGCTGACATGACCAGTCAACCAATCCTACCGGCAGGACATGTTTATCTGATCGGCGCCGGGATCGTCGGTCGCGAGATCCTGCGGGCACACACGGACGCCGGTGTTTCGGCCTGGATCATCGACCAGTCGGCTGACGCCGTCCAGAGGGCCGTCGACTCGCTTCAGTTGGCGGACCAACAGTGGCAGGTTGGCCAGCCAATGCCACTACCCGACAATTCAGTTGCGGTTTGCCTACAGCACTGCGACGATCGCGAACCGCGGGAATGCACGATCGTCATCGAATCGATTGTGGAGCGTTTGGATGTCAAGCAAGCATTCTTTACCGCCGCACAATCTTGGTTTGGCAGTGACGCAATTCTGTGCAGTAATACATCCAACTTGCGCATCAGTGAAATCGCGGAATCGATCACTGACCCACATCGGTTTGCCGGCATGCATTTTTTTATGCCAGTCGATCGCCGCCCGGCAACGGAGGTTGTACGGGGTGAACAAACCGCCGAGGCGACAATCGAAGCTTGCTGCCGCCATGCACAACGCATCCACAAACCCTCGTTGATCGTCGCTGATGGACCAGGATTCATCGTCAATCGATTGTTGTCACCCTATTTGAATGAGGCCTTACTGTTGCTGTGCCGTGGTGTCTCAGGTGAACAAATCGAACGAGCCGCTCTGGCATACGGTATGCCCATGTCTCCGCTCGAATTGATCGACTACATCGGTACACGCACGATGTTCGATGCCGGACGAGCTTTCTGGCAAGCTTTTCCCGATCGACTCAGTCCATCACCGATGCTAGCGGGCTTGATTAAGCGAAAACGACTCGGCCGAAATTCCGGGCTGGGCTTGTACGACTACCGCGACGGCAAGCGGTCGAGCCACCTAGCTGATGAAACGATCGAGCTCAGCAAGCGATATTCACGACACGAACAATCATTCGATGAGGAGGAAGTCGTCGAACTGCTGTCGATTCCAATGTGGATCGAAGCGGCGCTCGCGAGACGAGATGGCATCACCGATCAACAGGAACACTTCAACTTGGCGATGCGTGGCGGGCTAGGCTACGCCTCCAACGCGAACTGGTTGGACTTCTTTGACACATGGGGCAGCGAACGAATCATCGCCGCCACTCAAAAATGGTCACCGATCAGCGCTAGCATGCTCGCGCCACACAAGTTAACTGCCGCGCTCCGTAACGCGATTCCGTCCCAGGCGATGCAACACTTCGCGGACGGTTCAGCGATCGAGTCATCCTCAGAATGCTGAGCATTCTGAATCAACCCTAACCCTGCAAACTTACGGGGAACGCCACTCGACTAGACTGCGGGATCGGCCTCTAGCTCGCCAACATCCTCGGTTTTGGAATCATGCTTTCTGTCCCAAAACGTAAGAAAGAAGATGACTGAAACGACCACGGCAAATCCAGCCGGCATCAGCCAAAATTTCTCCGCGCCTTCTAACCATCCTTCTTTCGTTGATGGATCGAGCCCAATGGAATCGCCCCACCATCCCAGTACGTAGTTGCCAACCAGCATACCGGCACCGTAAGTCAGCAAGCCGACCAACGCCTGAGCGCTAGTTCGCATTTCTTTGGGAGCGACACGGTCGGTGTACAGCTGCCCGGTTACGAAGAAGAAGTCGTAACAAACACCATGCAGCAAAATACCGACCATGACGACCGCCACATTGGACGGCATTAATCCAAACAGGGCGTATCGCAATGCCCAGGCGAGCATCCCAACCAAAAGCATCTTTTTGACGCCGAGTCGTGTCAAAAAGAAAGGCACGAGTGCCATAAAGAAAATCTCGCTGACCTGGCCCCAAGCCATGTAGGCTCCGGTCCGATCACCAAAATGCATTGCCCCGACAAATTCGCCGGTCCGAGCGTAATAGAACGCCAATGGAATACAAATCAGGAACGAGCAGACGGCGAAAACAAGGTACGAGGGGTTCCGCATTAACTTCAAGGAATCGAACCCAAGAATCTGCATGATGTCGACGGGCTTGCCTTTTCCTTCCGGTGGCGATGCCGGCAACGTAAAGCTGTAGAGACCATAAATAGCGCTGGCGACAGCTGCGACCTGAAACTGGGCGTTGGTGGTCCCACCACTTTCGATACCAGGCAAGATGGGAAGCTCGAAGAGGCCAAAAAATGACTCGGCAATCGTCAGACCAGCCACAATCCAGCCGATCGTTCCCCACAGCCGAATCTTCGGAAATTCAGTTTCAATATTCTCAACATTCTGGAAGGTGATCGTGTTAACCAATTCCAATGTCGGCATGTAACAGATAAAAAACGTCAATAGTGCCCAGAAAATCATCGTGGAATCGGTCAGCGTGCTCACCCACCACAACAAAACGGCACCGAGCAGATGCAGCAAACCATTGAGATGCTCCTTATTCATTAATCGGTCACCGAGAAAGCCGACGACCAGCGGAGCGAACAAAGCCGCCCAAGTTTGAGTCGCATAGCTATTACCGATAATCTTATTGATCCCCTCTTCGCCCTTAAACAACTGGCTTAGATAGGTTCCCATAGTGACGAAGAAAACTCCCCACACGAAGAACTGCAGGAACATCATGATGCCCAGGCGAACTTTAACGCTCATCTTTCCCTAACTTTCACAGGCGTTCATAAATACAGATGAAACTGCCCCAAAACGAAATCGATGTTCCGATGTTCGATTTGACGGCAGTCAGATTCTACTCCAGATTCTTGAGCACCTGTTGTGCCGGCACCGGTTCTATTTTTGGCAGCGGACTATCGTCGCGTGCGAAGAACATCAGATGCTGCCAAGGGAGCTTGTTGTATTCGCGAACCAGCTTGAATCCATTCGCTTGGTATTCTTTCATGATCTGGCTCTTGGACATCTTGTGCAACGGCTTGATCGGCACCGACGGATCTTCTTCGCGGTACTCCAGCAACGCGACCACCCCCTCAGGATTGAGCGAGCGACGAATCGACCATAACATCGATTCCGGATGTGAAAACTCGTGGTAAACGTCAACCATCAGGACAAGGTCAACTTCGGCTTTGGGCAAACGAGGATCGTTCACGGCCCCCAGAATTGGCTCAATATTTTTTAATTTGAAGCGTGCTGACCGCTCCCGCAACTTCTGCAGCATCTCGCGTTGGATGTCAACGGCCAGCACTCGTCCTTCAGCACCGACATCACGAGCCATCGGCAACGTCCAATAGCCGTTCCCGCAGCCCAAATCGCAAACGACCATTCCCTCGGTCAGCTTCAATTGCTGGAACGACTCCGAGGCACGCTCCTCTTCGTCTCGCTCCGGCCGAATCAGCCACGGGGCACCGAGATGGGACATCGGCTTGGCCAACACGCGGCCGAGATAGCTTCTGCGGGCCTCCTCCTCTGGCCTTGGCCGCTCACCAGCCCCGGTCGTATTCACCTCAACCGCGTCCCCTTCCTCTGCAGTAGCGTCCGCTTTGATTGCTTCGGTATCTGGCGAAACGAACGGCTGACCGGGGGAGTCTGGAAGTTGAGTCGCTGAGGGTACTTCACCCGTTTGAGCAAATAACCATCCGGGTGAAAAACACAGACACAGCAGTGCGGCGTTAATCCTCGTCCTTCGCAACCAATTCAAATTTCGGCTCGAACGCATCATCGAAACTGTAAACTTCATCAAAATCCTCGCGGCGATCGGTGTCACTTTTTCGCATCTGTTCGATCCGGATCAGATTGTATACCAAGTCACCAAAATCGCTGGTGGAACGAATACCCCAACTGCCAAGGACCATTTTGGCCAAATAACCATATTGATCGATGGCATAGAGGCGGCATGATTCACTCAGTTGTTGGCCCGTGACATGGCGAGAATCGGAAGGACCGTCGCTTTCATCCGTTGGCGAATTCTCGTGTGAATATTGCAACGCCTCACGGATGAATTGGTATGCCTCCAGCTTGAATCGCTTGTCCTCGGCCAACAGATCACGCATCGCTTGCAACGGGGATTTCATGGGTTTGCAGGGAATTAACCGGGGGTGACTGGAGGTATTCAATTCAGGATTCGGGGTCTAAATTGCCCGTGGATTGTTTACGAGCACTCTTGCGGCGAGCGGGCTCGCCGGCGCGGATCACGCTGACCACCTGATCATTGGCAATCATAATCCTTCGGCCATCATCCGTTTTGACCACAAGTTGTTGGGAGAGAATATCCTGAGCCATCACCGTGACGCTACCCTCGCGGGTCATCACCAGGCTTCCAGGGACCGGCATTTCGGCGGCCAACGCTTCGTAAGTCTCGAATTCGTAACGTAAGCAGCATTTCAATCGGCCGCAACGCCCCGAGATCTTGGATGGATCGAGGGTCGCCTTTTGTAACTTGGCCATCTTCATCGACACTGGAGGCATCTTGCTCAGAAAGGTGGCACAGCAAATCGGCTGACCGCAATCGCCGTAGTCCGCGAGCAACTTAGCCTCGTCACGGACGCCGATCTGCCGCATTTCAATCCGCGTTTGGAATTGCTTGGCCAAGTCTCGCACGAGCTGGCGAAAATCGACTCGGCCATCAGCGAGGAAGTAGACCACCATCCTCTCCCCGCCCAGCACTCGTTCCACATCGACCAACTCCATGGGCAGCTGCAACGTGTCAACGCATCGCTGACAAATCTTCAAATCAATGCCAAGCTGCGATTCTAGGTGTTGGCGTTGTGCTCGGTCGTCCTTGGCCACCGGGCGAATAATCCGCCCTGCCACCGGTTCGCTGATCGCATCGAGCGACGCCGAAGTCGCCTCGCACAAGACCGTACCGATTTCGGTTCCGCGACTGGAACGGACGACCACCTCATCGCCGTAGCGATAGGACTGCTTGGATTGCATGACACCGAGCATTCGCATCGCGCCGAACCGTACAACGTATTCCAAGGGCGATCCACGCTCGCGCCTAGCGGGCAGATCAGCAGCATCCGCAATGTCACTCATTCACTCTTCTTCTCTGCTGCTTTCTCCGCAGGCTTCTCCTCAGCAGGCTTCTCCTCAGCAGGCTTCTCCTCAGCAGGCTTTTCCTCGGCAGGCTTTTCCTCGGCAGGCTTTTCCTCGGCGACTGGCTCTGTCCATTTCCACGATCGGCCAGCGGTGACGATGCCATCTTTTCGCGTTCCCGCAAACAGCTGGGAATCACCATTCCAGCACAAAGTCCAAACGCCGCTGCTGGCATCCATCGAATCTGCCCCGCCGGTCGTCGGGAAATGAAGTCGCCCCCCAACCTCACCTGCTGCCACTTGTCCGCTGGGTGAAACGGCTAATTGGGTGATCCAATCCGTTCCCTTGGCGACGCTCTCCGCCTTCGCATCAGGCTTTGCTTCGACGCGGTAAAGGTTTCGGTCGCTACTGCCTACCAACAGATGCTTGCCAGCGTCGACATAGGCAATGCTCCAAGTCGTTTGCTCACTGACTTCGATCTTTCCAAGTGATTCCAACTCGGGCCACTTGACTAGATGGATATGGCCGCCGCCGTCCGCTGCCGCCAACTGCGATCCGTCGGGTGCAAAAGCGAGGCCGGTGACCGCATGCCCGTCCAACTCAACGGACTTTGACACCTTTCCGGCTTGCAGATCCCAGACCATGATTTTGCCGGCTTCATTACCCGCGATGACCGATTGATCATCTGGGGCGACCAACAAGCTTTGGCACCACCGCTCGAATGCTTTGTCGTGCATTTTGGCTTCGCCGCTCGCCGGATCATAAACGGCCAAGTTGCCACGGTAATCGACGCTCGCGAGCTTGGTGCCGTCGCTCGTCGAAACCACGCACCAAACGGCAGCGGGATGTTTGTAAAGCGGTTCCAAGGACCGTGGGTTGGTCGCGGGGAAAGAGTAAACCGTTGCTTCGCGAAGCAGCAAACCATCGGCACTCGCAGCGGCAAACTGGTTGGACGATCCAATCTGCGCAACCGAAGTCACCCAAACCGCTGCGGCATCAGTACTAACAGCCTCTTCTTCGCCTCTCACAGCGGCGGAGATCACCGCGACAAACAATGCCATTCCAATCGTAAGCAAGCTTCGGCACATAACCTCATTCCCGAACGGAGGACTCACCAGAATTTCAGTCGCGTCATCCTACCAAGTTTCTGGCTGGCGTTGTGGTCTGCGGATCGCCTTCATCTCCCGACGGCTTATTCGCGACAATGGGCCAAAGCCAAAAGGGCATATGCGGTGACCAGTTGTCGATCACCTTCCATCCATCGGTCGCTGCCATTATTTACCCAGGATCCATCCTTTTGCTGCAACCCGATCAAGTGGTTCGCCAATTCATCTCTCCAGGCGTGCGGCTTGCCATCTGCATCGTCAAGGATTTCCACGTTGGCGGCATCCAATGCCTTTGCAAACGTTTGGTAGTAGTAGAATAGACCAGCTTTTCCCATGCCGGGATTGTCTTCCAGTGAATAGTGGTTGCGAATGAATGTCATCGCGGCAACCACACGAGGGTCATCGGCGGTCAATCCGGCGTAGATCATGCTTTTCAGTCCGGCGTACGTCATCGAACCATAGCTCCGGAGGCCTCCGTCGGCTGACTCACCGGCTTGGCTCTGACCACCGGCCGCAGGCGTGTAGTAGAAACCACCGTCACCCGTTTTCTGTTCGCCACCAACCTGGTCACCCTTGATTTTGTCGGGGGCATTTGGGGTGTCATTTCCTTGCCCAGCCAGGTTTTGAGTTCGTACAACAAAACGGAGAGCTTTTTGAATCGCAGCGTCATCCTGCTCGTTGCCGAGTTCCTTGAGTGCCTCAATTAAAAACGAAGTGTTTGAAAGGTCTGGGCGTTCATGTTTCCCGTAACCCGCGCCGCCATAGGCTGCGTCGGTCGATTCAATTCCCTCGCCCTCATCCCACTGAATCTCCTTCAAGAAAATCTCAGCACGATCCAGCGCACTATCGTATCGTCCCTCCTGATTGGCTTTGATCAACGCGCCAACGGAAATTGATGTCTCGTAGTTACGGTAGCGCGAGCCGGTCGCATAAATCCCACCGTCACCTTGAAATTTCGATTCGATGAACTTCAACGCTTTCTTCACAACTGGGTCGTTTACCGCCGCCGGACGATGCTCCAAAATCGCTCGCACACAAATCGCAGTTACCGCCGCACCCGTCTCGGGACTGAAAGCGCCATTATCCGCCTGCCCACGGGTCCGCAAAAATTCGATCCCTCGCTGAACCGATTGGTCGATTTTTTGCTGAACCAAATCAGATTGGCTGTATGCTGCCGGCGGTGCAACGTTGACCAAAACCAGGGTGACCAACCAGATAAACCAACGCATAAATAACCTCTCGCAATTTGGACGTAGTGACCCCAAATACCCACTCGGAGCCAAAAGTCAGACCTGTCTGTGTTTCGGCGAATCTTTGATTCGTGCTCGGTTAGCCGCCTGCTCACCAGTGCCGCCAACTAACTCAAGGATATTAATCAACGCCAGTAGGGACACGGGTGGGGCGGTATTTTCACCGATCAAGCTGCAAAAACCGACTCCGCTCGTACCCCGCAAGGATTCGATCACCAGCGGCAATTTTGCCCCCAGCACGCCCGGATACCCAGCACGCCCGAGTAACGAGGCGTGCTGGTGGCAAATGGAAAACAGCTCCTGATGCGCCGCCACGAACTCCCGGGACTATCTCCGGCCGTCGCTATGCGACAGCCCCGCCCCAGCACCCCTCCTACGAACCAACGTACCCCCCTCCCTCATCTCGAAATCCAATAGATCTCGCTGCAAATCGAAAACGGGGAGGAGAACTTTGGATGAAGGGGAGGCGAATCGTGCGTTACCGAAATTACTGAAGCGTTCGCATTGCGTTGGCGGAACAGGAATATCGGCTAAGTTTTCCGATTGGGTAATCACTTGAAGCGTGCTTTCCCCCTTTGAGCCGCCGCCAACAGGCCTCGGGTTGTTGCGGATCCAAGCCTAACTGGCGCAAAATATCGAGTTCGAACTCCGATGATTTCGCACAACTGGTTCCCGTTTGGAGATATTCATGGCTCGCCCCGTCACCCTCTTCACCGGCCAATGGGCCGACCTGCCCATCGACGAGATGGCCCGCATGACCGCTGAATTTGGATATGACGGCATCGAGCTGGCATGCTGGGGGGACCACTTTGAGGTCGACAAAGCCTTGGCGGAGGACGATTACTGCGATCGCCGGAGAGCCCTGCTGAATGACGTTGGCCTGGAATGTCACGCGATCAGCGCACACTTGGTGGGACAAGCAGTCCTGGACAATATTGACGAGCGACACCAGGCGATCCTGCCTGAATACGTTTGGGGGGACGGCGACCCTGCCGGAGTCAACGAGCGGGCCGTTGAGGAACTGAAGAACACCGCGCGGGCCGCCCAAAAGTTTGGAGTGGACGTCGTGAATGGGTTCACCGGTAGCAGCATTTGGCACCTGCTGTACTCATTTCCGCCAGTCTCACCCAGCATGATTGACGCTGGGTTCGACCTGCTTGCCGAACGATTCAATCCAATCATGGATGTCTTTGGTGAGTGTGGAGTAAAATTCGCGTTAGAGGTTCATCCAACCGAAATCGCTTTTGACATCCACACCGCCCAAAGGGCTTTGGAAGTCTTGGATCATCGCGCCGAATTCGGTTTCAACTTCGACCCCAGCCACTTAATTTGGCAGGGCATCGACCCCGTCCAATTCATTCGTAGCTTTCCCGATCGCATCTACCACGTTCACGTGAAAGATGCGATCGTAACCCTGGACGGCAAGAGCGGCATCAATTGTAGCCACTTGAATTTCGGTGACGCGCGACGCGGTTGGGACTTTCGCAGCCCCGGACGAGGTGGTGTCAACTTTGAAGAAATCATTCGTGCTTTGAATGACATCGGGTACGATGGACCGCTGTCGATCGAATGGGAGGATAGTGGGATGGACCGCGCCTTCGGCGCTAAAGAGGCCTGCGAGTTCACGAAGAAGCTTGACTTCTCACCAAGCACTCGCGCGTTTGACGCCGCGTTTGATGATGACAACGACTGAGTCCAAACCGAATCACACAGTTAAAATGATTGAGATTTCTGTCAACGGCCGGGCCGTTGAAATCGAATGCGAAATGACGGTGGAGCAAATGCTTGACACCGTCGATGTACCGCCAAATTATTTGGCAGTCGAAATCAACGCCGAAGTCGTTCCGCGGGAACATTACACCACTCACATCGTCCACAGCGGCGATGAGATCGAAGTTGTGACTCTTGTTGGTGGCGGCTAATCCATTGGGTTCCCATGACATGGCAGCAACCGAATCGACTTCGCGATCGGAATCACAAGACGACACGGTATTGACCGTTGGCGGACATGTGTTGCAAAGCCGATTGATCGTCGGCACCGGTCGCTACGACACCATGGAACAGATGCGTGATTCACTGGATGCATCGGGTTCGGATTGCGTCACTGTCGCTGTCCGTCGTGAAAGACTGTACGACCGGAGCGGGAAGAACATACTCGATTTCATTGATTTGGATCGTTACACACTGTTGCCGAATACGGCCGGCTGCTACACGGCTACCGATGCTGTGCGAGCTGCAAAACTTGGTCGCGAAATCCTTTCAGCCTTGGGAAATCCTGGTGCCGACTGGGTCAAACTGGAAGTGCTTGGGGACAGCCGAACGCTACTTCCCGACCCGATCGAAACCATCGCCGCCTGCAAGGAGTTGGTAAAAGAAGGATTTAAAGTCCTCTGCTACACGAACGATTGTCCCGTCACCGCCAAACGACTGAAGGCCGCTGGTGCCGCAAGTGTCATGCCGGCCGGCAGCCCCATCGGCAGCGGTCAAGGACTGCTAAACACCAACAATCTACGGATCATACTGGAGTATTTAAAAGAAGATGACCCTGAGTATCCAGTCATCGTAGATGCCGGAGTTGGCACAGCGAGCGACGTTAGCGAAGCATTCGAACTCGGCGCCGATGGCGTCTTACTGAACACGGCAATCGCCCATGCGCGAGACCCTGTGCGAATGGCATTAGCAATGCAACATGCAGCAATCGCTGGCCGAGTTGCATTCCAGGCAGGCAGAATTCCCAAGCGTCTCTACGGAACGGCGAGCAGTCCGACCGAAGGCATCATTAGCACTCGTCCCTACGGCTGACCACTAACTGCCTATCTTTAGAGTCCTCTCACCGAACTGAGGAATCACGGTTGGCCATGAACAACCTTCACAATCGCTCCAGTCCGCTGGAACCCGACCCATTCGAAGCCCCGGTCAACCCATAACAGATTCCTGCAACCCAAAGCGATCAATGGTTGATGGCGGAATCGCCGCTCGCAAGCCGGTTTGCCCGTTTGGGAGCCGTCATCGTTGACGGAATCATCAGCTTATTCATCACCTTGCCGCTGGCTTATTTTATGGGCTTCTTTCGCGAACTCGCCGCGGAAATGATCGCGTTGGAAGATATCATATTGACGCTTCAGGGCCTCGTAATCTTCCTGGTTCTACACGGATACCTGTTAGCAACTCGAGGCCAAACCATTGGCAAGATGTTGGTCGGCATCCGAATCGTTGATTACAAGAGCGGGGAACTTCTGCCTTTTTTTAAACTGGTTGGCCTGCGATACCTGCCACTTTGGATCGTGACGATGATTCCTTTTTTGGGCAACTTCATCGCGTTAGTCGACGTATTAGCCATCTTTACGAGCGAACGACGGTGTCTGCACGATCTGGTTGCCAACACAAAAGTCATCGGAGCTTGACCCGACCGTCAAATCACATTCGCTCCGTGGGCGACCGCCCTCATTGAAGAAGTTGCGCAGCCAAACAGGATTCACCGCAAAAAAAGTCCCTCATCGTTAGGTCCCCAGGCTTCGCGACGGGATACTCAGGCTTCGCGACGGGATACTCAGGCTTCGCGACGGGGAAAAGCTGCTGGCTGACCGTACCACTCCGGATAATGACCATCGTGAACCGCCAACAAGATTGCCTTTCCGTGAAGGTGCTCCGCTCCATGCGTATAATCCCACTCCAACCGCTCCTCGTATCGAAGGACTCGAAGGTTAGATTGCAGGGCAAAGCGTACAAGCCGTTGGGGAGCAAAGTAGTTGATCACCTGCCCGGCGGTTTCACTCACCGGTGCATCACTCTCCAGTCCCGGCATTTGATTGCTGCCTGGATCTTCGGTGGTGTGAACTTCAATGAATAAAAAGCCCCCGGGACTCAAAGCCGAAACGATTCTCTTCCAGACCTTTTCTGCGTCCTCGGCCGGAATGTGATCGAGGACGGTGGTCGCAACAATGGCATCGTAATGCTGGGGTTCAAATTCGAATTCACGTACATCGCATACGCGGGTTCCAATCTGCGTGCCAAGGCCGGCCTGCTCCGCACGCTCGGCGACCCGCTGCAATCCCCGTTCGCTCAGATCGACCGACGTCACGTCGTAACCGGCTCGAGCCAAGGCCAACGTATCTCGACCAGCCCCGGCACCAAGATCGAGTGCCCTAGCACCTGCCAACCCCGGTACTTGATCCAAGTACGCCTGCAAACCCGATGAAGGAACAGATCCGTAAGCAATCTCATCGCGATCATAGGGCTCAAAAAACGGGTCAGACGCGTTGGACATGACATACCATCGATTCGGGAGGGGATTTACAAAGGCACACTGTAGCAGTGGCAGCTTGCGGTGCGAATCGGCGTTCACTGCGGCCGGCGGGGAAACGACCGCTCACTGCAGAATCGACCCGGTTTTCGGGATGTCGCAGCACGACTCGGCTCACTTGATTGCTCGCCTTCCTGCAAAACATCGATTGTCGAGCTACGATGTTGGCGATTCTTCGTCGTCATCTGGAGCCTCGAAATGCCCTGCTACCTTCGTTACGTTGCCGCGATCGCGGCTTTACTCGCAACCGGCGTTGCGGCTTCCCCACTGCCTGCCGCTACGCTCACCGAGATTGGCCCAAAAAATCGCTTTCCCTTGACAGGTAAAGAAACCGATTGGATCGATGGTGATTTTGTCATCCGAAATGACCAATTGATCGCTGTCATCGCACGTCCAGGGAAGTTGCGAGACGCAAATATGACGACCCGCGGAGTCGGCGGTTGCCTGATCGATTTGTCTCGCGCCGACATTCAATCCGACCAATTGAGCTGTTTTTACCCAACAGCTGGTCGCTACCAATTTTTTGACGACCAGCTGGTAGAACAAGGGCAGCTTGACGATGGCGGGGTCTTTTGGCGATGCAAATCATCTCGCTCCGTCGCTGACAACCAAAGCTCCGCAACGATCGAATACCAGCTGCGTGATGGCGATCCGTTCATCACCGTGATCACCACAATCAAGGGGCCTGCCGCTGCCAAGGCCAAAGCGACCGATGGAGTACGCGCTGATCGCACCTTTAGGTTTGCGACACTTGCTGACTCTACAATCGCGTACTGCGAAGATGAACACTTCCGACAAACCTATGGCTTTGAAGTCACCCCGCCATCGGCAAACGCAGAATCGACAAGCGCAGAATGGACAAATGATCGCATGCGGCAAATCCGCCGTGATGCACTGCAGATTACGCAATCGGATGGCTTAGCCCGTTGGACCACAAAGGTCTATCCGGCCAACTCACCACTCGATCTTTGGGGAATCACCCAGAACGGGACCGCGCAAACCTTCCAGATCAAGAATGCCGTCGGCGTCCAACCACGAATCAAAATCAGCGTGATTGATGGGGACGTGGGATCAATCAAATTGCCCGCCGTGTGGCGATCTGCGGACGATGGCAGATCGATTGTACATCTCCCCTCAGGCGAATACGTCGTGCGTGCCGAAGCGATTGGACACGAGCCGGTTGAACAAACCATCTCAGTCACAAACTCGGCAAAAACCCATGCCTTAACGCTCGGTCCAGCATCGGTTGTGGTGGCTGATATCCGCGACGAACAAAGCAATCCCATTCCCTGCAAAGTCAGTTTTTATGGCGCGAACGTCAATTCCAAACAGACGAAGAACCCGAATTTCGGACTCGACAGCCAAAGTGGCTCGGTAGTAAATTGCGTCTACAGCGCTAACGGCCAATTCGTGCGGGCGATTCCGCCCGGCACTTACGACATTCTGATTAGCCGCGGCCCTGAATACGACGCCGTTTTTGAACGGGTCAAAGTTGAACAAGGTGGTGAGCAAAAAATCACTGCCGTACTCAAACGCGTCGTCAACACCACCGGTTGGGTCAGTGCTGAATTACATAGCCACAGCAGTCCCTCAGGCGACAATACGTCTGACCAACTTGGACGCGTGGAGAACCTGATCTGTGAACACATTGAATTCGCGCCCTGCACCGAGCACCAGCGGATTGAATCTTATGAGGATCAGCTCGCAATCCTGAATGCCTCCGCGTTCATGGCGACGTGCAACGGCATGGAATTAACGGGTTCGCCATTACCCATCAATCATCAGAATGCCTTTCCGCTAAGACTCAATCCGTTTGCCCAAGATGGTGGTGGACCACGTACAAGCAGCAACCCAGTTGAACAAATCGCGCGACTGGCACTGTGGGACAATAACGCCGACAAAGTCGTCCAAAGCAACCATCCCAATTTGAAACAGATGCGGTTTGATCGTGATTTGGATGGTACCGACGACGACGGCTTCGCAGAGATGCTCAACTACATGGACATTATCGAAGTCCATCCACCCGAAGACATTTTTTTGTCAGATGCGCAAATCGCAGCGATGGACAATCCCGGGCGGACTCGCATGAAAGCTTGGATGAAATTGATCGCAAGCGGTCAACGAATCCCTGGTGTCGTCAATACCGATGCCCACTACAACCACAATGGCAGCGGATGGCTCAGAAACTGGCTGCGTTGCAGCACCGACGACCCGCAGGGAATCAAGACAGCGGAAATGATCGCCCGCCTCGAAAAAGGTGAGATCATTATGTCAACGGGTCCCTTCATGAACGTGACCTTTCAACATGATGACTTAGAACAGCCAGCCAACATCGGTGACTCGGTCAATGTTCGCAGTGATCAAGGATCGTTGCGAGTAAAAGTTCAATGTGCGAACTGGTTGGATGTAAACCGGGTCGAGGTTTTCATCAATGGCGAAATCGTTCCCGAACTTTCCCGCACAAGAGCATCACATCCAG
>JAYZAR010000287.1:0-28279 GCA_036339635.1 Planctomycetota bacterium
GGCTCTAAACGTTCCGCGAAATCGCCCGCTGCGAAGATTCCAGCAACGGATTCCGAGGGGCCCCAATTCGCCCCTGGCCTATCTCATTTCCATCGCAGACATCGCATCATCTGCACGCGATACATAAGCTCACGTTTTAGCTTCCATAGCCTTGTTACTTGGTAATGGATTCCATCAGGTCGTTGAGATTGAACGAGCCCGGTGCCCGGCGTAGCGGAAACTCCGAGAAGCATTGAAGCCAGTTGCCGACATGGCTCGAGGCGGGTGCGATCGCAAACACATGCATCATCGACCAACGCTCGTACCCCATCGCTTCATATTCGGCTCCTTTAATAGGATCCACACACAAGTCGCAAATCAATCGCGCCTGCAATTCTTCGAACGGAGTTCTCCACCCATCCGCACCGTGTGCGTTTTGCTTTAAGAACGTTAATTTCTAGTTTTGTAACGCCAAGCTGCGACTGGCCATCATTGGTCCAGTAAAGACACTCTTCCCGCGGCCACTTTTCCCACGGCCCCGCAAAACAGGTATCGAATTGTAAACACCCAAGTGCACCTTGGAATTCCTGCCGCCAGCAGCCGCGCACTTCAGCAGATCTTCCTTGACGGTCGAGTCGCCTGCCACAGCTAGCAGCGTCGGCTTCATCTGTGCGTGCGTGCAGATGCTGTTGACTATCCTTCCCGGCTTGATGACTCCATGCCAACGAATCACAGTTGGCACGCGGAAGCAACCTTCCCATTGCGTATTCTTCTCATCGCGGAACATCGTGGCCCCATGATCAAGCCACGTAAAAGCCTCGGCGGTAAGCATAACGAATTTAAGGTTTTGCCCAATCTTCTGTGTTAAAATTCACCACCAACTAAATCGCTGCTCAGTCTGTCGGTTGCCGGAATCTGCAGCGGTCGCGACGACGGTCGATGGAACTCGCAAGCCCCCACTCAACACATGACACGGTTTTCTGTATGGGCCCTGCTCATAATCGCATTCGCCGCCCATTCGGCTGCGGAAAATCACACCGATCAGCCCAACATCGTCCTCGTGCTCTTTGACGATATTGGCTACGGGCAACCAAATAGCTTTCGAGGTGAGAGTGAATTCCGGATGCCCAACCTCGACCAAATGGCAGGCGAGGGAATGCGTTTTACGGACGCGCATTCCGCAGCAGCAAACTGCACACCAACACGCTATGGACTCCTAACCGGACGGTATCCTTTTCGCATCGGACAGTTCTCTGTGCTGAAAACCTACTCGCCCCCCATAATCCCCAGCACGCAACCGACTGTTGCCTCGTTTCTGAAACAACACGGTTATCACACTGCCTGCATTGGAAAATGGCACCTTGGAATGAATTGGGTCGGTGGCGAAACGAGGTCGAAAAATCAACCTCCCATCGGGGCCCAATCTCCCATCGGGGCCCCACCTCCCATCGGGGCCCCACCTCCCATCGGGGCACGGCATACTGGTGGCCCGAATGAGGTCGGGTTCGATTATTTCTATGGCTTCACCCATGCCCGGAATATTGGATCAATCATTGAGCAGGATCGAGTCGTAGCCAACGTTGATAGCGTCGAAAACCAACCTCTCATGATCCGAAAAGCCACGCAGTATATCGAGCAGCGGGCCCGCAAAGAGGGCCCCTTCTTTCTATATTTTCCGATGTGCCCACCTCACAACCCGATCGTGCCAGCCCCGGATTTCGTAGGCAAAGGAGGAATCAAGGGAAAGGAAAGTCGATACAGCGACTGGATTTTCCAAGGTGATCACATGCTAGGACAGATCCTGAACACCTTAAAACGAACTGGCCTGAGTGAAAACACCTTGGTGATTGCAACCGGAGATAACGGCGCGGCAAAACGCGACTACCCTCCCCTACGTGACGCCAAGAGCAGCATTTACGAAGGCGGACACCGCGAACCCTTTGTCGCGCTCTGGCCAGGAAAAATTCAACCAAACACTATCAACGAACAAACGATCCGCCTGAACGACTTATTTGCAACATGCGCGGACTTGTTGCAGGTCCAGCTTCCCAAGACTGCTGCTGAAGATAGCGTCAGCATCCTGCCATACCTACTTAACGCAACCAGCAAGCCTGTTCGTGAAGCCACGGTACATCAATCGCCGGCAGGGTTAGCCATTCGCAAAGGCGAATGGAAGATGATTTTTCACCGGTCCGGAAAACGCGAATTATTCAACCTCAAATCGGATCTTTCAGAAACCGAAGACTGTAACGCGACTCATGCAGCAATCGCTGAGGGCATGACCGAACTGATGCAAAGCTACATTGATCGAGGCCGCAGTACACCAGGGCCAAGCCGAAAAAACGATTTTGAATTTTCGCTCTCATTCCAAAAACCCGGGAAATGAGCAGAATGCAAACAAAGTATCGGATTGAATCAAGTTAGCGAACCTTCGCGATAAACACTTGCACGAACTTTCTTGGGGGCGATTTCAGACCAGCGGCATCAAGTATGCTATCGCCCCAAATGCCAAGCCGGAGAATTCAAAAAGCGTCGCAACTACAATCCAGCCTTGTAACGCGAGTATCGCCCAGAACGCCCACCCGCGACTCTTGCCCATGCAGATCAGGATCTGCTGAGCTGCAATAATGAGCCTTCCAATTGCTGCCACCATTCTGCTTAGCAGGCTCTGTCCGAGTGAGCATTCCGCTAACTCCGCATACTTTGCCGTGCCAGCGACTCCCGCGAATCATCATCCCAGTGGTCATCAATTCATTCAGCTAAAACACCGAATCCAGAAAACTCATGTCAGGCGCGTCACCAATAAAAATCACCAAGCTCGTCATGGCCGCAATCGCATTGGCATCTTGTATGGGCTTACGACAATCGGTGTCGGCTGAAAATGAACGTCCCAATATTCTATTCATTGTGGTTGACGACCAGTCGCCATTTGACTTGAAGGTCTATCGCCCGAAATCCAAACTACAAACACCCAATATCGATCGTCTGGCCGCAGAAGGTACTGTCTTTGACGCGGCTTATCACATGGGATCCTGGTCAGGCGCTGTCTGTACTCCATCACGCCACATGATCATGTCCGGACGAACCCTTTGGCACCTCCGTAATACGCGAGGTCGTCAAACCGCCCCGAACACCAAGAACCTAGCATTGGTTCCCAAGGATCTGCCTCAGTACACAATGCCGGCAATATTCAATCGGGCTGGCTACGAAACGATGCGGACATGCAAAAACGGCAACAGCTATGAAGCAGCCAATCAACTGTTTACCGTTCGGCGAGACGCCACTCGACGGGGTGGAACAGACGACACTGGTAGTGCGTGGCACGCGGAACAAGTCCTCGACTATCTAAATGCACGGGAGGCCAAAACCGATCACGCCCCGTTCTTAATCTATTTTGGTTTCTCACATCCTCACGATACTCGCGATGGGAAGCCAGAATTACTGGCCAATTACGGTGCAGTGAATCATCGGGACAAAAACAACATTCCGCCGGCTCACCCCAAGCAGCCTTTCTTGCCACCGAACTATCTTCCGGCTCACCCATTTGACAATACGCACATGGGAGTCCGCGATGAGATCAACGTCAGCGGAGTCTGGAAGAATCGCGACGAACGAACGATACGCAACGAACTTGGACGCGAATACGCGTGCAACGAAAACATCGACATCCAAATCGGGCGGGTTCTCGACAAGCTTCGCGCGATGGATGAACTCGACAACACCTACATCTTTTACACGGCCGACCATGGGATGGCGATCGGTCGACATGGGCTGCAGGGCAAGCAAAACCTCTACGAGCATACTTGGCGCGTTCCCATGATCGTCAAAGGACCCGGAGTTAAAAAAGGTGTCCGGGTCCCGGGAAACGTTTATCTACTCGATGTCCTTTCAACCATGTGCGACCTGATCGGTCTTGACGCCCCAAAAACAAGCGAAGGCATTAGCTTCAAACCTGTACTGCACGGAAAACAGGCGACAATTCGAAGTGTGCTCTACGGTGCCTACTCTGGCGGTGCAAAACCAGGCATACGGTCAGTGCGCAAAGGCGACTGGAAACTGATCAAATACGATTCGAGAAAGGATGGAGTTCAGGAAACCCAACTGTTTAATCTCGCGCAAAACCCAAACGAATATGTCCAGCAGCACCACAACCAATCCGTGAAAGCACTTACGGGCATTGCACCTAATCCGCAACAAACAAATCTAGCAGCGGACACGAAATACGCAGACAAGCTTGATGAAATGGAAGCACTACTGCTCGAGGAAATGCAACGCCTAAACGATCCTTACCGTCTCTGGGATCAACCCAACGATGGATTGATTCAGCCGCCCCCCACAACCTCAACGGAACTCCGATAAGATTCGGAATCGCAAAACTCGCCAATCACGGCCGGAACGACCAATCAAGCAATGACAGAACGGTCCTGTATTAATAGCTCGATTGAGTCGCTACTCGCATGAAACCAGAACAGAATGTGGTATGCGAAACAAGCTAAAACTAATCACTCGATTCAATATCAAAGCAGACAATATGGCCAGACAAACATTCTTGGTTAGACAAGCGCTCGCAGCGATCGCCCTCATCTTATTGACCAGCCCAACGTCGTGGGCAGTCGTTCGGATGCCACGAATCTTTGGTGACAATCTTGTTCTGCAACAGCAAACAAATAACGCCATTTGGGGATGGGCCTCACCCAAGGAAAAAATCACAGTCACCACAAGCTGGGGCACAATTGAGTCAACAAGTGCAGATAAAAACGGTCGCTGGAAACTTTTCCTGAGCACACCATCCCATCGAACAGGCGAATCTATGACCGTTGCCGGAACCAACACAATCCAAATCACAAACGTCGCAATCGGCGAAGTTTGGTTGTGTGCCGGGCAATCAAACATGGGTTGGTCAACTGGCAACTCATTCGACGCGGAATTGGAAGCGGCCATTGAGCTGCCCGAATTTCGCATCTTCAAATCCCAACGGGAGCATTGGCATGAACCATTAGACGAATCGCGTGATCGACTGCAGCAATGGAAACCCTGCGATCCACGATCTGCCGCTGAAACATCAGCAGTTGCTTACTACTTTGGCAAAACACTCCACCAAAAACTCGATGTCCCGATTGGAATCATCGTGCAAGCTTACGCGGGGACCCCCATCGAAGGTTGGATGCCCTGGGAAATTCAACAAGACGATCCTCGTGCTATTGGGACCAAAGCGACGCTTGACCAGCTTGCAGAACGCAGAATCCAGCGTGGCGAGACCGTCGAAAAAGCAATCGACACCTTCGAAACCGAACTGGCTTACTATCTCAACAAAATTGACGCTGGCGAAACGATGAAAAATGCGTTCAAACCCCTGCAACCACCATTCATCACAAAACCCAGTTCGCTTGGCCATCAATATCCCGGCCATATTTTCAACGCCATGATCCACCCGATTCGCCCGTACGGCATCCGGGGCCTGATTTGGTATCAAGGCGAACGCAATTCAAAAAATGCGCCGCAGGCCGCGCACTACCGGCAGCAGATCGAAAGACTGATTCGCTACTACCGAAGATCCTGGCATGAAAAATCCGGCGGAAACGTCCCTGATGATTTCCCAGTGCAACTCACTCAGCTCCCAAGCTGGAACCCAGCTCAAACGCAACCAGTCGAGGGACTCGAAGCACCTTGGGCGGTCAACCGTGAGGCGATGCGACTGGCGGCAGCAGAGATCATCAACACCGGTTTGGTCGTATCGATCGATACAGGAGATGCGATTGCACTCCACCCAAAAAATAAAAAGCCAATCGGAATTCGCCATGCCTTATTGGCGTTGCAGAAAACGTATCAGCAACAGATCGTAGGCACTGGACCGCAATTACAGAGCAGCCAAAGAAAGAATGGCACATTCATCCTTGAATTTGATTCAGTCGGTTCAGGTTTGATGACGGCAAAGCCAGGAGCACCAACCGCATTCGCAATCGCAGGTAAGGACCGCCAATGGCTTGACGCAAAAGCAGAGATCATTGGCAATACCGTCGTGGTCTCCTCAGACGAAATCGCAGCTCCAGTCGCCGTACGCTATGCATGGGGAATGAATCCTTCGCAACGCAACTTACTCTACAACAACGAAGGACTCCCTGCTTCACCTTTCCGCACCGATAATTGGCCGCTTTTTGAAACCGATAATGAACTTGTTGAAGTCACAAAACCGGCGAAACCGGATGGTTACCAAGCGGTGGACTGGGAGCGTCCGCGAATGATTCAGGCGAACCTAGCTGGGCAATGACATGGCATAGACGGGCTGAATCGTGTCTCGATCAAAAAACCAATGAAATTCCATGCAATTTTGCGAAACGCGAGGCTGAATATTTACCAAATGTTCAAGCAACCCGGATTGCTCGGGCAATAGGCTTGCAATCAAGCTCACCAACTAAACTTACATTGACTGTCACGTCGATTTGCCGAGAGCCCATCTCTCAGCTCAAATGTCACTATTTACGATTCTCCTCAGGTCAGAAAAGTAGCGACGTCCTCCAAGGGCTTTCTACGCAAATTAGGGACAGTCGCATCTGCAGCGGGATAGCCGATCGGAAACAGAATAAAAGCGCGTTCGTTGGCGGGCCGCTGTAGCATCCGTCCCAGAAATCCCATCGGGCTCGGAGTGTGAGTTAGCGTTGCCAGTCCCATGTGGTGCAATGCGGTGATGAACAGACCACATGCAATGCCGACGCTCTCCTTGACATAGTAGTTTTTGTAGCGTCCCTGTTTATCTTCGGCAAACACTTCCTCGAAAACCACCACAATCCAAGGAACGGTTTCTAAATAGGGCTTCCGCCAATCAGTACCAATTGGCTGAAGAGCGTCCCTCCATTCTTGTGACATCCGTTTGGTATAAGAGAGATGCTCCTCCGATTCGACCTCCGAACGGATGTTTCTCTTAAGTTCAGGGTTTGAAATCGCGACGAATTTCCAGGGCTGGCGGTTTGCACCCGAAGGCGCCGTTGACGCCGTTCGAATGGCCGCTTCGATGAGCTCCCGAGGCACCCCACGGCGTGAGAAATGCCGAACACTACGACGAGCACTCATCTCGGCCTCAAATATTTGCGCTCGTCGCAGCATCTCCGAACCATCAAAAACCTCTGGACAATACGGAATAGTATCAGCTGTCATGAATCCTACTTAACGCGTACACAATGCTCGCCTGAATGGAACAACATTCACCGACCACGGCTTGAACCTTCGTCGTGTATGCACACCATCAAGGTAAAAAACAGATAAGATGGTGAGGTAAGTCACCGACCTAATCAGGATAACACTTGCGTGTCTATCTGCCACACAGTCACGTATCGATCTCAGCCACCAAGCAACAAAGAAACTTAACACCAATGAATCGCCTCGTTCTACTACTTTGCCTGGCAATCATATCCCTTACCAAAAACGCGACTGCCCAAACTGAGTCCCTGGCGTCACAAGACGTAACCTTCGGGCCATACGAGTACGAAACGAAACCAGACCATGATGCTTTCCGAAGTTTTAATCCTCGCAAAGCTCCCCAGCCAGGACCTCTCTTGCTGCAAAAAGGGGATCGCCTAGCCATCTGCGGAGATTCGATCACCGAACAGAAAATGTATTCTCGCCTGATTGAGACCTATCTCACTGCCTGTGTGCCTCAATGGCAGATTACTGTCCGGCAGTACGGTTGGAGTGGCGAAAAGACTGACGGTTTTCTGCGTCGAATGGAGCGAGACTGCCTCACATTCAAACCCACCGTTGCGACACTCGCTTATGGGATGAACGATTCGCGATATCGCCCCTTTGATGCAACCAATGGCCGATGGTACCGGGATCATTACACGGCAATCGTGCGACAATTCAAGCAAAATGGAGTCCGTGTCGTTGTCGGTTCTCCCGGCTGCGCGGGAAAAATCGCCAACTGGGTAAAAAGCCGAGCGGGCACGCTCGAACAACATAATGTTCACTTATGCGCATTACGCGACATTGCCATGAATGTCGCAGAGCGTGAACAGGTTCGGTTTGCAGATATTTTCTGGCCGATGTACCAGGCCCAGGTTTGCGCCCCGGAACAGCATCAAGCAACACCAGACAATCCCTATTTCGTAGCAGGCAAAGATGGCATTCACCCTGGCTGGGCGGGCCAAGTCATTATGGCCTGGTCAATGCTTCGAGCACTCGGTGTCGATGGAGAAATAGGGACGATTGCAGTCGACACCGGAAGTGGAACAATTGAAACCTCTGCTGGACATCAAGTAAACGGATTTGCCGATGGAAAACTGACACTTACCAGTTCACGGTACCCATTCTGCGCTCGGGGTGACCTGCACGATCACAACTCAATTCGTTCTGGTATGACATTGGTTCCCTTCAACGACGACTTGAACCGTTTTATTTTGAAAGTGCGCATGCCGGCCTCACAAAAATGCCGAGTGACTTGGGGCGCGGCATCACGTGTCTATTCTGATCAGCAATTGAACCAGGGCATCAATCTGGCCGATGATTTTCCTGACAACCCCTTTTGCGACGCGTTCAACCGAGTGTCTGAGGCGGTCGGCATAAAACAAGCCTACGAAACACAGCAGGTTAAAAGAGACTTTCACAGCCGGGATGCAAAAGCCGACTTTGAGGCGGTTGTTAAACGCACCGAAGAGATTCGCACCCCTCTTGCTGAAGCAATCGTAAATGCAATGCAACCTGTCACGCACACACTTACGTTGGATTTCATTACCGAACAGTGACCTGATCCAAGCCGCCCATTCCCAGCGTCACGAACAGTAACTCAAGCAACAATCTGCGCAAGACGCCATGTACAATTCTGTCTCGCGGCCATGGCGACCGCTAATTTGAAAGACCACCGCAGTGGAACATCTGCTGTGGAAATATCGTTGAGTCAAAAACGACAAAGTTGATATCGACGCCAAGACAGCATTCGGAGAACCGTTTGCTTTACCCACCGCTCAATTTCCTACGATGCTTGCCCGGCTGTCGAAGCTTTCCCGGCTGTAGAATCTGATTTCAACGTATCGTTTCCATCGCCGCACGGCTCTTGAAACCTTAATTTTGCGTCAGCAATGGGTTTCAATCACGGCAAGCATGTAGTTAGAAGAAAATGGAGAATCCATACGAATCACCACCAGAACTTCCCCGCACATCACTCCTAAAACGACTGCGACGAGGGCTGGCCTTGGCGTTAGTTGAACGCCGGTCTGGACTGAAACGCGATGATTTTTCTTTCCCGAGTCTGGTTCGCGCTCAGGTTAGCCTGCTTCTGGTAATGTTGATCATGTTTGCCTCTTTAGTATTCGTCGTCAGTTTTTTTCTCCACCGATTTGGAATTCTGAAAGCTGTCCAGGGCATGCTTGAGTGACGCTGAAGATGACCAACCCAAACGTTCAGCCCTCATTGTCTGTCGAATTATGGACAGCTCGTATTCCTCGTGCAGGCGGATTTGCTGAGCACCATTGGCTGGCGATTGTACGAGGTGAACAAATCGACCGCTGGGAGGTCTGGCAAGAAGCCAATTTTGGCGGTGAGAGCTGGGGGCACGTACATCACAATCTGCTTGCGCCTTCGGAGGGAGTAGGCAATGGCCCCGGACGCCGCCTGGAATGCTGGCTCAACCAACCTGCCGAATTACTTGTGAAACGAATTGAATCATCGCCGCAGGAATACCCCTGGCGAGATTGGTACCGAGCGGTTCCCGGCCCAAACAGCAACACCTTCGTTCAATGGGTGCTACAGGATCTGTATTATTTGGGTTGGCGCGGGATTGGACGCGGCTACGCCCGCTATGCCTGACACCTCAGACGTAACCTGTCGATCGAAAATAGCATGAGCGACTGCGGCGATGCCGCAACCTCACTCAGAATCACACTGCCCACGCTCAGAGTCGCCAACCCTCACGATACTTCCCATTGACGATCGGCTCCGCCGACGGTGTTCCGACCGCTTTCATTTGTTCAGCATCCCAATCAATCACTTCTCCGGTCTGCAAGGCAACCAACCCCAGCAAAGTAATCTCGGTCAGCTTTGCCGCGTACTGGAATTCACTACTTGCGGGCGGGCCTCCTTTAATCGCATCGACCCAATCTCGATGATGCCCCAGGGAGCGGGGCAAACTGGGCTCAGGAATTGTCACCGAATCACTCAATGCCAATGGAAAAACATCAGGCTGTCCGCCGGCACCACCACACACCATCACACCTTTAGTACCGACAAACATGACACCACGCGATGGCAATTTCGCACCGGGTGCCAACGCATCAGGTGTTGCGGGCCGAAGTCCGCCGCTATACCAGGTGATTCGCAAGTCGTCTTGATCTCCGCGGTCAAAATCGAAGTAACCGATTTCACCATACGGAGCCATCTCGGGGTGTACTTTCCCGGCAGGGCGCATTTCCACTCGTTGAGGTGCATCCAATTCCAGCGACCACACCGCTGAGTCAAGATCGTGACAACCAAAATCCCCCATCGCCCCGCAACCAAAACGCCAGAAGTCTCGCCAAGAGACCGGCGCATAAGCAGAATGAAAATCAACCGGCGCACGTGGACCACACCACAAATCCCAATCAAGCCCCTTCGGAATCGCTTGATGTTCAGTGGGTGGTGATAAAAGGGTTGGATTCCAACGAGTCGCCGGTACCCAGGCGTGAACCTCTTGAACATCACCAATCACACCACCGCGAATGAATTCAACCGTCGACCTCATCGTGTCACGTGAATGCCCTTGATTTCCCATCTGGGTCGCGAGGCCCGTTTCCCGCGCGACCTTCGCGACCAATCTCGCCTCAGCAATGTTATGCGTGAGAGGCTTCTCGCAATAAACATGCTTCCCTGCCCGCATCGCAGAGAGTGATACGTGAGCGTGCAGATGGTCCGGCGTCGCGCACAAGATCGCATCTAGATCGGCTGCCGTTTCCAGCATTCGTCGATAATCGACATACTGCTGACAGCGAAACTTCGGATCACCCGGCCGATAATGCTGTTCGATTTCAGCGGCTACCACCGCGCGACCTGCAGCACCACGATAATAGTAATCGCTCAAATCCCATTGTTCCGCTGGATCCGCAACGGCGACGACACGCACGTCAGGCAATTTCATCAATTCACGTACGTTTTGGAAGCCGCGGCCACCCGCCCCAACCAACGCGATGTTCACGCGGTCGCTGGGAGCCACATGTTTCGGGCCGCCCAGCACCGACCGCGGTACGATGGTGGCGGCAGCAAACACCGAAGAAGTTTTTAGCCACGAACGTCGGGATAGCGAATCAGTCATTTGTGAACTCCAGCATTAGACGGTTTCGACCAGATTGTAGATCGTCTCCGAACCGCAGTGGGCGCCGAACTCATTCGGAAAGCATGAACAAACCGCAAGCAACGCAGCACTCTGAGCCATGGCAATCAAAAAATTGTAGTTCTCACTAGAATCCGGGTAGGGAAGCCTGATCGTGGTAAAAGTTCATTGATCCATGACGAGACACGCGCAACTCGCCGTCGAACGGCTAATATCTCAACACCGTCTCAGCAGTTCAAAAATCAGCAAGCGCAAAGCTAATTGATAACGCCAAAACAGAAACCGATCTTTCTATCCAGTACGATCACGTTGCAGATTGATGATCATGCGAACCATCCAAAGAAGAGCAGTATGCTGAATGGAAGCTTCATCGGTTTGGTGATCAGTTCGGCGACAAGCGCAGTGTTCGGAGTCTCATGGGCTGCAGATCTGTGCCGCTGAGCAAACGACTGGAACGATCCGACTCGCAATCAGCAGGCCACTCGCTGTGCCAAACAGTGACAAGGAAATGGATCTAGCGGCAGGCCTGATGACGATACCGCGTCAAGGAACCGCAAGCGGGCGGAAGCCCAGCTTGCTGCAATCTCATCGATCCCCTAATTCGCTTCAACGGAGGAAGTGACGGTGCCCGGTAGTTGCATGCCGTCACGCGCGACCACATACCTTTGAATCACCTCCATCAAGCTCTTTGGCTCGACGGGCTTGGAGAGAAAACCATCCATCCCGGCATCTTGGCAGCGAATCCAGATTTGATCGCTGCAGTGCGCAGTCATGGCCACGATGGGCAACCGATCAGATCCGAGGCCTAACTTGCGAATCTCGTAGCTCGCTTCGATCCCGTCTCTGACAGGCATATCCACATCCATCAAGCATATATCGAAACGCTGCTCTGCAGCCATCGAGGTAACCTCGATGCCGTCGACTGCCATCGATACCGAGCAACCGAGCATTTCGAGGATCCCCGAAATCACCTCCCGGTTAATCGCACCATCCTCTGCGACCAAAACGCGGACCCCCGCGAGTGGACCACTCACTTCTTCGGCAGCGGCTTGCTCCAACCGCACCTCCGCCGCGGGCAGGGCAGTTTGGTCTTTCGTTCCATGGCTTGCTACCGTTTCGTTGCTGAACGACCGTTGAGTGGAAGGCTCCTCGCCACGGAGCAAGCTTTTGACCACTGCGACGATGTCACCGGATAAAGCTGGTTTCCGCAACTCAGCAATCGCTTCACCAGGTATGGATTCCCACGAGGCAGTGGGTGGAACTAACAGCATGCACTGAGTCCCAGCAACGCGTAATCGCTCGCAGAGCACAGCGTCAAGTTCTATACCAAAAACCGCGCAGTCAAAATGCTGCTCATCAAATTGAGATTCCAATTCCGCCTTCGTTGCGAATCGACTGACCGAAGCATCAGCTCCCCTCAGCGCCGAGGCGATGGCTTGACATGACGCGGGCAATGAATCAATCACCGCGATACGAGATCCGGACAAATTCTTTGTCGGTTTAGCGACCGACTCTGACTCCAAGGGTAAGACAAGTGAGAATTCACTTCCGACCCCGAGTTCACTATCCAGCCCAAGCGTGCCCCCCATCAACTCCGCCAGTTCACGGCAAATCGCTAATCCAAGCCCCGATCCACCGTATCGCCGCGTTGTGCTGCTATCGGCCTGCGAGAACGAATCAAAGACTTTACCTTGGTTTTCGACAGCAATCCCGATTCCGCTATCCTGAACGCTCAGCATCAACTGCTTCTGGTCGTTTTTCGTAACCACGCGGGCGGTAACCGCGACAAAGCCATGTTCTGTAAACTTAATCGCATTCCCGATCAAGTTCATCATGATCTGCCTTAGTCGGGATGGATCACTGAGGATCTGCTCAGGGACGGAGACATCAATATCGCAAACTAATTCGACATTTTTTTGCCACGCCGAAGCCGACATCAAGCGACAAGTTTCACCAATCAATTCGTGCAATCGAACAGAAACGTGTTCGACTTCCAGTTTGCCCGCCTCCAACTTCGAAATATCCAATAAATCATTAATCAAAGTGAGCAGGGACTGGCCGCTTTCCTGCACAGTGTCCAGAAAATTTGCTTGCCGCCGATGCACAACCGACTGTTGTGCCAACCTTGTCATTCCCAGAATTCCATTCAGCGGCGTACGAATTTCATGACTAATGGTTGCTAAAAACCGGCTCTTCGCGCGGTTTGCCGAATTCGCGTGATCTATCGCTTTGCGAAGCTGCTCCTCTGTTTCCAATAACTGCTCATTACTCGCGGTCAACTCCTGCGCACGTTGCTCGGCAGCCTGAGTTCGCTCACGCACTTTCTCTTCAAGCGTGTCATTCAAGAGTTGCAGACGCCTGAAGCCATCTGCATTCTCGAGTGCTGCACCAGCAAGCGACGAGACAAAATCGGCGATCCGCAATTCTTCTTCACCGAACAGATTTTTTAATTCGTCATGCACGACCAAAATGATGGCAATCGGTGTTCCGCGAAAGGCAATGGGGGTCGCAATCACGCTACCACGCGCGATATGACAACTGTTTGCAGTGGAATCACTCACGCTCTGACTACTCGCAACGGCCTCCTCCAATAGTGGCAGAAAGGCATCTATCCTGGCTAACGCCTGGCGTGCATCGACCGGCTGGTACGGTTCGTACTTTCGCTCTTCTTCGTATCCCTCGATTTGAATGACATCAACCCCGTTCCCGCGGAGCAAACGACGGGCCGACTCACTCGCTTCCTTGTAGATTACGTCGGGCTCCAATCCCTGTGCAATGCGGCGACCAGATTGCAGCACGGTGGCAAAACGATCGGCCACGGAAAGCCCGGTCGAAATCCGCTCCGCCATCAAATTTTGGTCCCTGGCAATCTCTTGGATTTCACTCAACCAGTCGATCCGCGAAACATTCGCGCCGGGCAACTTTCCAATCAAGTCCTCGTATCGTTGATGAATTGACTTCAAAACACTGAGTGATTCGTACTCCTCCAGCAGCTGACCATATCTTCTGGCGACAAGCATACTTTGGACCGCAAATCGCCGTGCCCGCGACACGTTTCCGCAAATCAGCCACATCAACGCCTGCTCGCGGAGACTATGGGCACGGTCTGCCGGAAAACTGCGGGCAACCCGAGTCGCTTTTGCTGCGGATTTCTTTAACGCCTTTAATCGTTGACGAAATAATCTGCCGTCAAGCGAGTCAGTTGATTCCAATTGTCTCCGCATCGCCGTCGCTAACCACGCATACAGCGGGCTGATATAGGTGTTCAGGTGACCGGCGCGGCCACACCGTTCTATCGCAGCTTGCAGCCGCTCAATGGCGTCTTCAACTCTCTGATGGTGAAGCAATACAATCGCATGCGCTAATTGTGTCTGAGCGTGGCTTTGAGCATCAGGTCGATTCCGACTTGCCTCTTCAATGACCACTTCGAGTGGCAAGGATTCAGGAGCTGAACGCGCCCAAACATCCAGACTGATTCCCGTGGCTTGCTGATCACCGATCTCACGACCAGAGTAATACATGGTCGATGCGGTTTCTGTCGCCTCATCCAGATTACCGATTCTAAGAAAGGCGTTGGCCACTTGATAGCGGCACATGTTCATTTCCCAGAGATCGCCCGTTTGTCGCAATAATTCGACCGCCTGCGATCCCCGCCTGATCACCTCATCGAATCTGCATTCAGCCAAGGAGACGACGCTGTGATAATGAAGCGATTGCCCTTGCCCCCAAAAATCACCTTGCTCTTGGCGGATCGTCAGTGACCGATTCATGTACCGATTGGCTCGCTTGAACCACCGAAGCAAGCTCATCACAGGCCCATGCTCGCTGTACACAGCAGCCAAGATCTCTGACGGCTCAAACCGTTCCGCCGAGTTCAAAGAACGAAGATGATTGGCGAGAGTCCACAATTTGTCACGACTGAACCAATAAACATGGGAAAGCCGACTCATGAGCCGCCAACGCAGACAGTCAAGTGGACTTGGTGGCCCCTTACGCCCCACAAAACAAGTTGGCAGGTAGGTATGAACTGCTTGGATCGCCCCCTGAACCACGAGGCTTAGAATCATCGTCCCAAAATTGGTCGGCAACCGCACCCCGGTCAATTTCAACGCCTCTTCATATTCAGCCGCAGCCTGAGTGAACTGCCCCCGTTTGAACGCCAATTCACCCATCTGCTGCTTGACCGCTGCCCGCTCAGTCGGCAGATAAGTTAAACGCAACGCCTCTTTCAAGTACACCGCTGCATCGTCATAGTTACCGAGCAACAAATCAATTTCAGCTAAACCCTCAATAATCTGCAAACCGGCAAGCCGATCGCTCGTATTGACCCATCGTTTAGCAATCTCAAGTTGATCTTTAGCAACCAGCAATGCGAAACGAGAGCGTGCCTGGGCCGCCGCATCGAGTGCCGTCTGTAACGCTAAGTCGCCACGATCGGCCGCGTCATAATGGAAAGAGAGCGCGAATAGGTTTAATGGCGTCTGCTTCTCTAAATAGGCAGCTGACTTCAGGTGAACTTGTCTTTGCTCTTCCGGTGGCAATGCGTCACACAGACAGCCATGGATCTGAGCATGCGTGAAGCAATACAGCCCCGCCTCAGAATGGCGACGTAAAAGACGCCTGCCAACCGCGTCGGTCGAAACAGCAAGAACCTCGGCGTATGGCGTTTCAGCCACCGAAGCAAGCATGAACAGATCGAACTCCTGCCCCATCACCGCCGCGGTTGAAAGCACGTGCTTGGCTGCTGATGTCAGAGATTTCACCTGGCCGTCCAGCAAGTCGGCAAACGATTCATCTCCCCGGAGTGCATCTTGCAAGTCTCCGGCAACCTCCCATCCTTCTGGTGACGACCGTACCACATTCGTATCGATCATCCGCCCCAAAATCGCAGAGGCTTTTTCCAAATTTCCCTCAGCAATCTCAATGATCGACTGCACGATTGGCTTGGAGATTTGACCTGCCGAAGAGCATAAAGACAAGTGAAGTGCGAGATCACTCACTTTGCCAAGTTTGATCTCAGTGATTGCGTCAGATTCCGTAAGGGAGGATCGCGCTGACCCTGACGCGATGACTCCCAACCGCATCGAATTCGTCGTACGGTGTATTCGATCAATCAGCCTGCCAACGACTGTCTGGGTCAATTCATCGGCACGATCTAGCTCATCAAATAAGAGCACAACCCCTTTGCTCCGCCTCGCGAGAACCACGAACAGTTCCTCTAACGACGCGGCAACCCGACGGCTCCCATAGGCTTCCGGCCCGGCAGAATTATCACTTTGGGTCCACCGCTTCGACAAAGCGGGTAAAAGTTTAGACAACGTGATTGCGTGCGAGGTCAAACCCGAGCAGATCTGATCTGCCAGATCTTCATCGTTCTCACAGAGCTGGTCGATTCCAGCGAGCACACTTTCGAGTGATTGCAATGGCTTTGTGGCACCTGCGGCTGCCGCTCCTCGGCAAATCACAAGTCGCTGAGACGATGCCATCAAAGAAATCTCATCCATCACGTCGCGGCGCGCGTTCGGATCACACCCGGTCAGACACCGAACGCCTGCATTACCTCCCGTCACTTCCTCAATCCACGATTGAGCTGCATGAATTTCTTGTTCGCGACCAACCAAACTTCCTTCCGTCAAACTCAGACGAATATCTTGAGTGCCGATCACAAATAATTTTGGTGTCGGTCCGGCCAATTCCATCGCTCGAATTTGACGAAGATCGTAAAGCAGAGCGGATGCTGTGGCATATCGATCACGTGGGTCACGACGCAGCAATCTGGCAACAAGACTGTCCAATTCCCGAGGAACCGACAACTGAAGCTCCCTAAGTCGTGATGGCTCATTACAGAGCTGCCGGTCCAAATAATCACTGGCACTCTCCGCTTCGATGGGAGGGCGGCCCGCCAACATCGAAAATAAGATCGCTCCAACCGAATATAAATCCGATGCCGGACAGATATTTCTGGGCAAAGAACCAATGGTCTCCGGCGGCAGAAAGATCAACTCCTCCACTGGCAGCGATAAGATTCCTTGCTGATCATTCATGCCCAAGAGCGATAAATCCGCTAATTCGATTTGCTGATCCGCATCCCGGAATACAGTTTCACTGCTTAGCCAACCACGTACTAACTTTGCAGAATGCCAGCTCTGCAAACACTCTACCAGCGAGATAGCCGTGCGAAGCGATTCATCAATATCGAACCTTCGCGACAGTAACCACTCGCTCATCGGTCGACCGACCGGGTTGCTAATTACGCGGATCAAGCGTTGATCAGCATCATGGAAGAATTTCTGCCGCAACGCTCCCATCGGCTGGCTTCGCTCGCTACGTGACCAAAGACGACGAACTCGATTATAAAGATCTGGACCGCAACTCCGCTGCTCCAACCATTGAGCAGACATGGCCTGCGGTGAATCATCTCGTTTCACCAAGCATTGAGCAATCGCACCACGGTATTGAACCGCGTCTGAACAGGCAAAGCCCTTCGCCTCAAGGAAATGAATCGGTTCCATGATCTTTGCGGCTCAACAGAAAGAAATAGCACAGGGGGTCTTGCCCGCCCGGGATGCCAAATGTGGCTAATTCGAGCTAACGAATCGATCGTTGCTGCATGCCGCCATCAAACCCGATCGTCTCACAAAAGGCGGATGGATCCGGATGTCGAAAATGCATTCTTCAATCGGAGCGCAAACTCTCATCGGAATCCTACGCTACGCAAGCTCAAGGGCTCTGAATCAAACTCGTGTTTCGAATTTTTTTTGATTTTTTATTGCGTCAACCGCAGCAACGATTGAATTCAATCGCGTGCCAATTGACTCGCGCCGGCGTAATTTCCTGCGAAATTCAGTTTCACTTCAGTCCGAATGCGCAGGTCAGGCAAGAATCGCACAGTTATGCCGTGAACTTGCACAAGCTTAAATTCTGCCCGACGAGCAACGCATTGCTAATGTGAACAATCTTCCCCCCTCGCTCGGGCAAAGTAACGTCACCACGTGCTGAAAACGTACTTTATCTACTAACTTGACAATTCCCTCCGCTTTGGAATATTGCCATGCTAACGATCCCGAATGTCGCCGATCAAGCACGAGATTCAGCAGACATTCAACAACAAGTCGCAAGCCAATTTTTCCCGACACCGGAAGAACTTGCGCAAGATTCGGAGTTCAACGTAACGCATGAACTATTTCTCGCAATCCAACAGCCTTGACAGTCAGCAAGTCGATTCTGTCCCGAGTGGAGTTCAGTCCATTACACTCGGTGATCGCATCTATCGGCTTGATCGATTGCTGGATCAGGTAAGAGACGAAATCCTCACCGCAGGGAGCTCCCATGACATCCAAGGTGCGGTCAATCAATTGTTCAATGGACTACGAGGCTTGAGGCGTGAAGCTTCAAGGGACGAGTGGAAGCAACTGATTGATCGAGGCCGACGCCATTCGCTGTGTCAGGTCGTGCATGAAGACCCCTTTACCAGCCGAGCATTCAACAAACCTCGCGGGTATGCTGGCGACGCTGTGATGATGGATTACATCTACAGTCACGATGGCGATTCGTCAGCTCCGGAAGCGAGTCCAATCGGACAAGCAATTTTTCATTACACCACCTCTGCACCGGCTTCGGCAGGTGTCCGTGAACGCCGTTGCCACGTAGCACGCTTGCTCGACGAATTGGGCGCCGAATCGCCCGGACGAGATGTGCTGGCGATCGCCTGCGGTCATCTGCGGGAAGCAAGCCTTTCGTCCGAACTCCATTTGGAGAAGTTCGGCCGATTCCTGGCTCTCGATGCCGACCCAGAGAGCCTGGACGAGGTCGGGGCACGGTATGGTCGGTTTGGAATCAAACCAATCCAAGCTGACGTCCGCCGCATGCTGACCGGTCGGACAGACCTCGGTTCGTTCGATTTGATCTACAGCACCGGACTATTCGATTATCTAAACGATTCGATCGCACATCGTTTAACAAAGAATCTTTTCGGCGACTTGCGGCCTGGTGGGAGATTAGTGGTTGCCAATTTCTTGCCTGAAATTCGCGATGTCGGGTATATGGAAATGTTTATGGACTGGCATCTTGTGTACCGATCCCGCTCAGACATGCTGGCGTTGGCCGAGGCGATCGACGAATCCGAGTTGAAGGAAATCCGCATTCAGTCAGAAACGAACCAGAACATCATCTTTTTAGAACTAACAAAACGTTAAACAACTTGGATCAGGTCTGATCCATCACGGGACTGTTTACCACACCAGTGACGATCGGCGGGACTTGGGTAAGGAATTGACCAGTCTCTTTGCCGCGTTGCTGGTCATAGTGTTCTTTGACTGCACGAAACTCATCCTGCAGTGCCAAAAATGCTTGGACAATGCCAGGTTCAAAATGAGATCCAGATCCTTTTTGGATCATCTTCACTGCCACATCATGCGGATAAGCCGACTTGTAAACACGTTGACTTGTTAAAGCATCGTAAACATCGGCCATCGCGACGATTCTTCCTGGTAGCGGAATTTCCCGTCCGGATAGCCCGTTGGGATAACCGCTTCCGTCCCAACGCTCGTGATGGCTGACCGTGATCTGGTAGGCCATCTGCAAAAACGCTGCCTTCGGGTAAGCCTCTGCAACCGCCTGCAAGGTCTCACCCCCGATTTGAGTATGCTCCGCCATGATTTTGAATTCCTCTTCCGTCAACCGCCCAGGCTTCAAGAGGATTCGATCGGGGATTCCCACCTTACCAATGTCGTGCAGTGGACTGGTGTCGTAAATCAACTGAATGAAAACTTCATCGATCTCTTCGCGGTACTCAGGCTTCTTTGCAAGTTCGAAACACAACAGTCGGCTGTATTCTCGAATGCGTTCCAAGTGACCACCTGTCTCGTGATCTCGCCGATCCGCAAGTTTGGCCAATGCGAAGATCATCAGATCACGACTTTCCAGTGCCAATAATCGCTCACCGGCGCGAATCCGCATCTGCAGTTCGCTCGGATGGAATGGCTTGGCAATATAATCGTCAGCACCCGCGTTCAACCCGACCACAACACTATCGGTATCGCATCGGCCGGTTAGCAGAATCAGGTAAGTGTACCCACATGCGTCTCGCTTGCGTACTTCACGGCAGAAATCAATGCCGTTCATTTTCGGCATTTCGACATCCGAGATGACGATTCGGTAATTTCCTGTCCGAACGTAATCGAGAGCCTCGATCCCATCACCTGCAACCGTGACCTCATAACCACAATTCGTCAATGCATATCGCAGTGCTTCCGCAGCTATTGGGTCATCGTCAACGACTAAGATACTACTTAGTCTTAATCCGACTGAATAATTCATTTGGAGGCTCCGTCACTAGCTTCTCTAGCCCAAGCATCCAATTCATCCTGTAGGTGCGTGTACGATGTTCGAAGTTCGTCGAGCAAAGACAACAAATTTGAAGTAGATCCTTCCCGCGCTTGGATTTCGATCTCAGCTGCAACTTCTGCGACTCGGCCGGCAGCGAGAGTTTTTGCAGTTCCCTTATGCCGATGGGCCAAGGACGCAATCTCTTCGGGGTAACCAATCCGGATCACCGCTTCCAGCAAATCGATCTCTTCCGGGATCGTGTCCAAGAATTGTGACAACATTCGCTGGGCAAGCGCAACGTTACCCAGCAATCGATCAACCAACTCTTCGCGATTAAGAGCGTCAGAATCCCGCTCACTTGCTCTATTCATCTGATGTATCATCGACTCTGCCTTCTAAGCACCTTCCCTCACCAGCACGAGGGCCGAGGCATGCCATCTCTCGAACCATACCGCCACGAGGAACCCTAGACCGCTGTTCCTTCTGGTACAACAAAATGCCAATCGCTGGTTTTCCGATGTGGCGTTCTCGCGTGGGATGATCGTAAAGGTTGTTACAACCGCTAAGACTTAAGCAAAGATTGAGGCCACATTCCGCCCAAGCCGGACTCGATCTGACACCGATAATCGAACCAAGTTAACTTGCCGCGTGACCACCGAAAATCCCGCCGAAAACGTTCAATGCTTGAAATCGCTTCAAGCGGCGCAACCCCACGGAAGCAGAAACTTGAAAACGAGAAATGCTCGACGCTTGGGGATTTGCATCCTGCTCATAAGGTGTTGTCTGCATAAAAACTCATCGAAAACACTCCTTCGCAGTCATGCGTTGTGGTCTTTGAAAAGGCTATCGAACAATCACGTTTCTTAATTTCGGCGACTCTTTCTTGAGAGCATCAACGGCGTCCTCACTGAGGTCCGCCCCCCTCAGATACAAAAATTCGAGCAACCTCAAGTTGCGGAGATGCATCAGCCCTTGATCGGTGATTGGCAACTCGTTTGAGATTACCTGCAGTCTTTTGAGTTTCTTGATTTTGGCGATGTTGGCCAAGCCAGTGTCAGAAACAGGAATCCCACTAACGGTTAATCCTACGAGCGCCGCTCCCTCAAGTAACGACCAACTATCGTCTGGTATTTTGGGAGAACCATACAAGTTGATCATCACTGGTAACTCGAGTTTTGCGATCGATTGAAAGTCTGCCTCGCTAGCGTCACGTAAACTCAGGTTACACTGGGTCAGATGCTTCAATTGATTTAACAATCCAACCGTCTCACGACTCATATCCAAATCAGAGAGTGAAAGATTCCGAATCTGCTGTACGCTGATCATTGCCTGCAAGTCATCGTCGCTCACCGATGAATAAAGAGAAACACTGCGCAGCCTGGGCACCGCCTTCAATTTTTGTAGTCCGAGCCTAGAAAAGTCTCTACCACTTATACTGAGGCTCGACAGTTTGGCTAAGTTTTTGAGTTTGCTCAGACCATGATCTGACACACCACATTGGTTAATGGAGAGACTGGTCAGGGTTTTTACCTTGGCAAGATGATCAAGCCCCGCGTCGGTGACACTGTTTCCACTGAGATTTACTGACTGAAGTTTTGGCAAATGTTGCAGCCGAGAAAGTTGGCGATCATGGTTGATCGATGCCGAAAAGACACTTCCATCGCGACTTTGATGCAACCTCGCTCCTGAAAGCGTTAACGCCTCAATGACACGCTCCTGATCCGTCATTTTAAGTTGCCGCGCGTAATTTCTCACGAGTCCAGCCAAGCCGTAAGATGGGTCTGAGGCGAGACGTTCGAGTACTTCAACGACATCTGCTGTATCCCGTCGGTCACGTGCAATTTGCACAAGCGCTTCCACACACCGCATTCCAATCTCAAGTTCCTCGGATTTCGCCCCCACCTCGAGCGCCGGGATCGCGTCAGGCCCACCTTGAAGCAGTTTCAAGAATGCCTCGTTTCGCGTGCTAAAACGATGATTGGCCAGATCGCCGATCGCTTCAGCAACCTCGGCATCGCTTAGCGTCGAAGGCCGCGGCTCAGCCAGTTCCTCCGCTGTTTGTTCAGTTTGTCCGTACCCTTGTGTGGAGATGGTGACCAGAGCTGCAACCAGAAAAATCGTCAGCCAGTGATTCGTAAGGCCCGTCATATGTGAAGTCCAATTCCAGGAATCCATCTATTTATCCTCAATGCTTTTCCCGGGAAGAATTCTGGAATTCCTCCCAAAACTAGGCATCTCTCCTCACTGCGTACCTAGGCTCAACAGCAAACACAGCGAGGAAAGCCCCCGATCTCCCGCCCGTATCGTACCCCGATTAGCAAAACGATGTGTTGAAAATGCGAAACGATCTCTCAATCTGAGCCGCTCCCGTTTCGGCAACGCAAAACACCCGTGTTTTTAGTAACCTTCATTTATGAGTTGGGGGAGGTACGCAACCTGGGGCGGCAAACATTGATGCCCTCATTGCGCTAGCGCCCCCCTACCCAGCAACGCGAATTTGCTCGCTGACGATTTCCCCGAAACCCAGATTCAAACAAATCGCACAGCGAGAGTCGGCCCAGAACCGCGAACATCAAAATCTCATTCCATCGGTCAGCCGACGTTCCAAGCAGCGGGCAGTCGACCACCAAATATTGGCGCCCGGGTCTGTCTGCGTTTTCCCACACTCGTGATGTTCCTAGCTTACAACCGTGTTTGATTCTGTCACCTGCCTCAGTCCCGCGTGTCCCTAAGGCTGTGTGAGAAAAACGTTCCGCAATCGAATTTGATGGCTTTGCTCATCACCATTTCCCTTAAGAAAAAGAACACTCGTCGTCTTGGAAAGATCAACCGGAGCCTCATAGCTACAAAGCACTGATCTTGAGCGATTAGAATTTTCCTATTGGAATCACCTACCGCGATCCCAATAGGAGCCAGCATGCGAATCTGGTCACTCGACTGCCTTAAATATCGCGTAGACCTTCCTTGCCGTATTTCATCAGCAATCGCCGCTGCTCGGCCATGATCTCTTTTTGTGGAACGGGCGGGTACAGCGTCACAATCATGTCCTGCCCCTCCACACGGGTTGGCTCAATCCGCGTTGTGATCTGCTGACCTGTCTGCAAGGTAAAAACCGCATCCAGACTTTTCCCAATGCAAAGCAACTCCCCAGTCGCGATGATCCGTGCGCTATCCTCCGCGAGCTCAACGACCGTATAATCGGCGCCACGAGTACTCAAACAAGGCTGCTCACCAAGTGGGAACTTGAGTCGAAAGCGACCTCGGCGGTTGCCATCAGTTTCAGACATTAAAAACTACTTCTAGATTCGACTATCCGATCGGTAAATTCTTGGCCCCAAGAAAGCATACCAGCTTGCCCCAATCGCTGGGTTAATTTGGTCGCGAAAACATTCTCCTGTTTAAATCGCCCAACCAGACGCGAAAAGTCACCCTAGCACGACTTGCCGGCAACCAAACGAGACGCAAGGACTCGCACCAAAGAGGCCAAGGAAACCCAACGGGAAACAACCACACGGATGGCGCAGGCATGCCGCGAAATATCACGTGAAGAGATGGCAGCTAATGCATCGAAGGACGTCGACATTACGAGGCTGGACGTTGGAATGCGCGGAGATGACGCGGATCATCAAGCGTACGAGAAACGCGACAACTATTTCAGTTGCGCGAAGAGCCTTTCAATTTGATCGGGACATGGCAATCGACAGAAGATCCCAAAGTGTAATGACGCGACCGCGACCAAAACGGCGGCACCCTCAGGAGACCTTCCTACCGACACCATCCACATCGATCGAATGATCTGAATGGAACGAGATGCCTGCCGCTAGACTGCTACCAACCGCTCCATCCCATCTTCGATGGGATGGCACAAATTTCGGCAACCTTGTTTTAGTAGCGTGTGCTCGTCGCACCAGCACTGCTTTTGGCTGGTGGTGGTGGCAGGGTTAGTTGCTGTGCCGGCGATCCTAACAAAGTCGCATACTCACGTAACAATTGATAAGTCGCAGAATACTCGTGCCGCTGAACCAACGAAGCGTATTGCGGATTTGCAGCAACGGAAGCAAAACGATTCATGACAGCATTGACTTCTTGAGCCGTCGCACCACTGCCTGAGACGACCCCCTGAGGCAAGGCCAAGTATCCTTTCCACTGACTATCCATCAACAACGAGAGTTGCCGCCAAGATGCCACCAACTGTTGGCGAACGATTTCGGTATGCGGGCTGTTTGCCGGTATCGCTTGGGGAGCAGGTTGCATCGTTTGCGGCACGCCCTCTTGCGGGATCGTGGGAACGGCTGCATTCGGAGAAATGGCAATTGAATTGGAACCCGAATACTTGGCAACACGATTCATTAATTGCACAGCAGTTTCGGGAAGCCGAGTAGGGTTCCCGGCGGTGTCACGGACGTAATAGCCCTGCTCCGCAAGATAATCCATCTGCAAGCCGGAGCCTTCAAACGAAACACCAGCGAACAAACCACGGCTACGAGAGTACGAATAAATCTCTGCCGAAAAACGAGTGTCGGTCGCCGCCTCGGTTTCACGACCGATGGGGCCAGCAGCCGCAGCAGCATCGACTCCGATTTTCAATCTTCCACTCATCAGGCTGTTCACACTCCTGGCCGTGCGAAACACCAAGACCACATCGGTCGACTGGATACCGACCTGCCACCCCACACTTCCGCCCGTCATTGAAATAAAAGTCGGTTGATGCCAATTTCCCACTTCGTCTTTGACCAGGATCACACCGCGACCATGTCGCAGGCCAACCACAAAGCCACCTTTGACAACACCAGGGATGATCGCAACACCTCGAGCCTCTTTCAGCAACGATTGCGGGATCTGATTCGCAGGGATTGCCATCACCTCGTCGAGCACCTGGATGGCCGAGATCACAGTCGCGTCACCCGGGGTCTGACCGCTGGCCGTGACGACGATGGCAGCCCAAAGCAGAAAGACAGTCGGAATCCTGCGGAGCTGAAAAATGTTGGGTCTCATCTTCGTCTACCTTGCCATGGCGGGAGAAGGCGTCCCCAAGAAAGTCACTTAATCTGCATTTCTCGGGACGCTCGCAGCTAGAGCATAGAAATGGGAAGCATAGAAACATTGCCCAAAATAGGACAATACGAATTTAGAGAGGGAGTCAACGACATCCTCCTAGACGAAGCAAAATCATTTGCCCAAATCAAAGAAAGAGTAAGCATCGCCCTCAAAAATCTCGATGGCGATGGCAGCAATCAACTGCTCAATCCAATTTACGGAACTCCGATCCTCTGGGACGTATACGGCAATCGCAGAACGATAAATGGTTTCCGCGATAGCGGTGCAGTCCAGCATGTCCCGGAACCAGGATCGCTCGTAATCTGGAGTTCGGCCAGCTTGGTCGCGGTCCACCGCAGAAGACACTCTTAGCGGGGCAGCATCAGCTTATTGTCTCAATAAGTTTTAAAAATCGACGTGTGAATCAACTTGCGACTACAAATTCACACGCACAGGTTGGATGCAATTAGATATCAAGACCCGATTGAGACGGACACACTAAACGCCGACCACCTTTCGCCAAGTTTTGGCCATCAACTGGTGACCTTGCTGGGTTGGGTGTACCCCGTCGCCTGCCAAAGCTTTTGCCTCGGTTCCACTCGCCACAGCATCATCGAACATGGTTTGGAAGGGAACCCAAACCGCGTTAGCACCCTTTGCAACGTCGTGAGCATAACCACGCCGGACCGAAAAATCCGGGAACCACTTATCACGATTCTGCTTCACTGTTCCACTCATCAAGACAAACGGTTCACAAACCACGATCGTCGTTTTGGGAAGCGCCTTTTGGGTTCGTTCCAACAAAGCGGCAAACCCGTCTCGATAGGTTTCAGCTGTGCCATCGTACCGACCGTTGAGTCGATGCCAGATATCGTTAACTCCAATCAGGATGCTGAGAATTTTTGGTTCGATCTCAATGCAATCCGCCTGCCAACGACGATCTAAATCGGGAACCTTATTGCCAGAGATGCCACGGTTGTGGATTTGCAAATCGAGTTCAAGATAATCGGCATGCAGGGACTCAGCCAAATGCTTCGGATATCCACGTCCAAGCCCTTCGTTGGCGACCGGTGACTTTTTGTTTCGCCCGGCATCGGTGATCGAATCACCTTGGAACAGAATGACATCGCCCTTGGACAATGACAATTTATCTGCAGCAAGGGATCGCGATGGCGTCATGCACGCGTGGGCACCGACTGCCGCCGTCGTAGCAAGAAAGGATCGTCGTTTCATCGTGGATGGTTGCCTGGAAAGAGAAAAAACAATGAGTAGCGAGGATTAAACACGGCGAGATTTGAAGATTCAAGCTTTTTCCATCCGGCAAGCCTTGAAAGTCCATAAGAATCCTCGCGGTAACAACCTTGGCCTTATCATTCCGCCACTCCAGCAGTGAAACACCCAAACGAGCGCCCCCACGTCTGAATCAGCCCAATTGCATGTTAATTCGCCGGGAGCCTTTCACCAAAGTACAGCCTCGAAGTATCCGCGGATCAACGCCCCCAAAAAAGAAACATCCCGCGTGAGACAGGAGCCACCGCCGCGACGGAATCGCACATTCGGTCACTAAGCTGTTCTTCATAAAGCTCATATCGACGCGGGGCGATTCCAAACTCCACGAGTCGGCGGTCGGCCAGTTTCCAGCGTAGCCACCGTTGAGTCCACGCCAAGCGGTTGTGTACTCCCCAGCGAGCTCCAGGGGCACCCTCTCAGCTGGTTATTTCACACGCGGGCGCCTAGCAGACTGGGGCGCCTAGCAGACTGGGGCGCCTAGCAGACTGGGGTGCCTAACAGACTGGGGCGTCTAACAGACTGGGGGTGATCTCACTTTTGCAATTTCGCAGCGATCGCTTGGGCCGTGGCGGTTGCCGACTCTTTCAGCTCCGGATTTAGCTTTGCTTGATTTGCGAGCTTCAATCCAGCTTGACTCGGGTGTATTTTCAACACGTCCAAAACCAACTGCTGTTCCGAAATCCGCTTCGCAGCATCCAGCGCCTGCTGGCACATCTCGACTCGTTGCTGCTCAGACATTGGGAACTTTCGGGCAATCCCGATGTAACCGCGCAACGCCCGTATGCGGTACTTTTCGGCGGGACCTGTTTTCGCGAGATCCAACAAAACAGGAGCAGCTTCGACGCCATTCCATTTCCCGAGCAAACGACTCCCGTTGTCCTGCAGACCAGGGCTGTCACTTTTCGCGGCACCAGCAAGGATCTGCAAGGCCTTGCTGCCTCCAACCTCACTAATGGTTTCTAACAAGATTGTTTGCGATGCGGGATCCGACTGCCCCATCGCACTCGCAAGTTGCATTGCGCATGCTTCGCGATCGGGCATGCGAATACTGGCAACTCGTAGTGCTTTTTGAGCCTCAGACGCATCCTCGGGAAAACTTGGACTGACAGCCTGCCTCACCAAAACCGATAAGCGGTCAAGGCTAACCGTCTCGCCAAGTGCCACCAAGGCCGCCTTGCGAACCGCAGGATTCGCATTGTCGAGTGCCTTAACGACCTCTTCAACCGCAGCGATTCGCCGCTGCCCGATTAATTCCAGCAGCAGCGTATAGTTCTCCCCTTCAGCACCAGGCAACATCGCGACAATCTGCGTATTGACTTTGTCGCCAGGCAGATCGGCGAGCGTCTGCTTCGCAGC